>JAPLOH010000059.1:0-3114 GCA_026400845.1 Alphaproteobacteria bacterium | reverse complement strand
CGCTTGATCCGATGGTCACCACCGCCGATCTGGTCGGCGGCATCATGCAGCACGTGTTCGAGACGCTCTACACCTTCGGCGACGGCCTGACGATCGTGCCGCTGCTGGCGGAGAGCGACGCGGTGGTGGGCGACGGCGGACGGCGCCTGACTATCAAGCTTCGCGAGGGGGTGAAGTTCCACGACGGATCGGTGATGACCTCAGCCGACGTTCTCGCCTCGCTGAACCGTTGGCGCGAGGTGTCGGATCGCGGCAAGACCGGCTGGGCCTACATCACGGCGGCCACCGCGCCGGATGCGCATACGGTCGTGCTGACTTTGAAGGACCCGTATGCGCCGCTGCTCGCCCTGTTGTCGCTGAACAACAACGCCATGGCGATCACGCCCGCATCGAACCAGGCGGCGCCGATGACCCGCTTCATCGGCACCGGTCCATACGTGCTCAAGGAGCGACGGGCCGACCAGTGGGTGATCCTGCAGCGCTTCGCCGACTACACGCCGCGCACCGATCCGAAGAACGGCTACGGCGGCAAGCGCACGGCCTATATCGAAGAGATCCGCTTCGTGCCGGTACCCGACCCCAACACGCGCGTGGAGGGCATGCTCAGCGGCCAATTCGACTATTCTGAATCCCTCCCCACCGCCGCCCTGGCGCGGCTGCGCGGCCAGACCAAGGTCGCGCCCTACCTGGTGAAGGATTTCGGCTACCCGGTGTTCTCGCTGAACAACAAGGCGGGCGTGCTGTCCAACATGAAGATGCGCCAGGCGCTGCTGGCCGCGCTCGACATGGACGAGATCCTCAAGGCCGCCTTCGGCACGCCCGAGATGTACACCGCGCGCGGCTCGATGTATCCGCCCGGGTTGCGCTTCCACTCGATGGAAGGGGCGGACGCCTACAATCAGAAAAACCCCGCCAAAGCGCGGCAACTGGCGGCAGAGGCCGGCTACAAGGGCGAGCCGATCCGTCTCCTGACCACGACGCAGTTCGACTATTATTACAACATGGCGCTCGTCGCGACCGAGCAGTGGAAGAAGGCGGGATTGAACATCGACATGCAGGTCGTGGACTGGGCGACCTTGCTGGCACGGCGCAACAACCCGGCGCTCTATGAACTCAGCACCGTCGGTGCACCATTCCTGGCCGAGCCGTCGCTGACCTTCACCGCCGGCTCCGAACGGCCCGGCTACTGGTCGTCGGAGGCGAAGGACCGCGTCGTCGGCGCGTTCAATGCGGAGATGGACATGGCCAAGCGCACCGCCATGTGGCCCGAGGTGCAGAAGCTGATCTACACGGAGGTGCCCTACATCAAGGTCGGCGACCAGGGCACTCTGCGCGCCACCTCCACCCGCCTGAAGGGCATCCAGCCAGGCGCCTGGAGCTACTTCTGGGACGCCTGGGTGGAGCGGTAGCGGCCGGGCCGCGGCGGGCATGCTGTCCTTCGTCGCCCGCCGGCTGCTGGGCATGCTCGCCGTGCTCGCCTTCGTCGCCCTAGGCGTCTTCGTCATCGCCCGGGTGATGCCGGGCGATCCGGCCACCATCCTGGTGGGCGACAATGCCAGCCCCGAGGCCGCGGCCCGCATGCGCGCAAGCCTCGGCCTGGACGAGCCGATGCCGGTGCAGTTCGCAATCTGGCTATGGCACCTGCTGCGCGGCGATCTCGGGCAGTCGATCTTCCTCGGTGAGCCGGTACTCACCCTGCTGGCGCAGCGGGCGGAGCCGACGACGGCGCTCACCCTGATGGCGCTGACGGTGGCCATCGCCATCGCCCTGCCGGCCGGCATCCTCGCGGCCATCCTGCGCGACACGGCGGCAGACCGGGCAATCCTTACCTTCTCCATGCTAGGGGCCAGCATCCCCAGCTTCTGGCTCGGCCTGCTGTTCATCTCATGGTTCGCGGTGGGACAGGGTTGGTTCCCGGTCTCCGGCTACGGCCCGCCGGGCGCGGACTTCCTGGAGCGGATGCGCTTCCTGCTGCTGCCGGCCATCGTGCTCGGCATCGTCAATGCCGCCCTGATCACCCGCTTCACCCGTAACGCCATGCTCGACGTGCTACACGAAGACTTCATCCTCACCTGCCGCGCCAAGGGCCTGCCCGGCTGGTCGGTGGTGATGAAGCATGCCTTCCGCAATGCCTTCATCCCCATCCTCACCGTCCTCGGTCTGGCGCTGGCACTCCTGATGGGCGGGGCGATCGTCACCGAGACGGTGTTCGCCCTGCCGGGCATCGGCAATCTCGTTGTCTCCGCTGTGCTGCGCCGGGATTATCCGGTGATCCAGGGCGCCCTGCTGGTGATCGCCTTCGTCTACGTCTCGGTGAATCTGGCGATCGATCTGCTCTATGCGGTGATCGACCCGCGGGTGCGGCTGCGATGAGGCGACCGAAGCTGGTGTTCGGGCTGACGGTGCTCGCCGTCATCACCGTGGCGGCGGTGGCCGCCCCTCTTCTGCTGGCCAAGGCGCCGGACGTGCTGAACGTCAGTGCCCGGCTACAGCCGCCCTCGGCCGATTCCTGGTTCGGCACCGACGAGTTCGGCCGCGACGTCTTCGCGCGCGTGATCTACGGCGGGCGACTGTCCCTGGGCATCGGCGCGGCGACGGCCATCCTGTCAAGCCTCTTCGGCGTCGCACTCGGGCTGCTGGCGGGTTTCTCACCGCCGCTCGACAGGGTGCTCTCGCGCATCAACGACGCGATGATGTCCTTCCCCGACATCCTGCTGGCCATCGCCCTGGTCGCCGCCCTACGCCCCTCGATGGCCAATGTCGTGTTCGCGCTGGGCGTCGTCTACACGCCGCGCATGGCGCGCATGGTGCGCGCCTCCACGCTGGTGATACGCGAGTTGCCCTACGTCGAGGCGGCGCGGGCGCTGGGCGTCTCCACGATCCGCATCCTGCTGGTGCATGTGCTGCGCAACCTGCTCTCGCCGATCATTGTGCAGGCCACCTTCGTCTTCGCCTTCGCGATGCTGGCCGAAGCCGGGCTGTCCTTCCTCGGCGTTGGAATATCGCCGGCCACCCCAAGCTGGGGGACGATGATCAGCGCCGCCCGCCCCTACTACCGCGAGGCCGACTGGCTCGCGCTCGCCCCCGGCCTGGCGATCATGATCACCGTCTTCG
>JAPLOH010000318.1 GCA_026400845.1 Alphaproteobacteria bacterium | reverse complement strand
GCTGGGCGTGCCGATCGAGAGCCACGCGCTGAAGGGGATGGATTCGCTGCTGTCCATCGTGCAGATGCCAGCCGGCATTCCGGTCGGCACGCTGGCGATCGGCCGGGCCGGGGCGATCAACGCCGCGCTGCTCGCCGCCGCCATTCTCGCCACCACCGACCCCGCATTGGCCGAGCGGCTCGACGCCTTGCGCGCCGAGCAGACCGAAGCGGTGGCCGAGGAGCCGGCCGACCTGCCGACATGACACCGCTGCCGCCCAATGCCACCATCGGCATCGTCGGTGGGGGACAACTCGGCCGGATGTCGGCGCTCGCCGCTGCGCGGCTCGGCTTTCGCTGCCACATCCTGAGCCCCGAGCCCGACTGCCCCGCCGCCCTGGTCGCCGCCCGCCACACCCTGGCGGATTACGAGGACACCGAGGCGCTGCGGAGCTTCGCCGACCAAGTGGACGTGATCACCTTCGAATTCGAGAACGTGAGCGCCGCCGGGCTGGAGCTGCTGGCCTCGCTCGTGCCGGTGCGGCCCGGTGCCGAGGTGCTGCGGATCAGCCAGGACCGCCTCGCCGAGAAGTCCTTCATCAACGGACTCGGCATCCCGACCGCGCCGTGGCGCAAGGTGGAGACGCCGGAGGAACTGGAGCAGGCCACCGGCGTGCTTGGCCTGCCTGCCATCCTGAAGACCACACGGCTGGGCTATGACGGCAAGGGCCAGGCGATGCTGCGCAGCACGCAAGATTTCGGCGCCTTCGCGACACTCGCGCCCAAGCCGTTGATCCTGGAAGGTTTCGTCGACTTCGCCTGCGAAATCAGCGTCATCGTCGCGCGCAACCCGCAAGGGGCGATGACGAGTTTCGATCCGGTGGAGAACCGCCACCGCCACCATATCCTCGACCTCACCTTGGCCCCCGCCCCGATCCAACCGGAAACCGCCGCGAGCGCCACCGCGATCGCGCGGGCGATCGCCGAGGGGATCGGCCTGGTCGGGCTGCTGGCGGTCGAGATGTTCGTGACGGCGGATAACCGGGTGGTGGTGAACGAGATCGCGCCGCGGCCGCACAACTCCGGCCACTGGACCATCGATGCCTGCCCGGCGAGCCAGTTCGAGATGCATATCCGCGCCGTCGCCGGCCTGCCACTGCCCGAGGCGCGGCGCCATGCCGAT
Organism: Alphaproteobacteria bacterium; assembly: GCA_026400845.1. Taxonomy (GTDB): domain Bacteria; phylum Pseudomonadota; class Alphaproteobacteria; order Acetobacterales; family Acetobacteraceae; genus CAIYPH01. The sequence goes on along the minus strand of JAPLOH010000318.1, from coordinate 2,825 downwards.
GCGGTAATGAAGAACCTGGTGGGGCCTGATGAAATCGCCCTATGGCCGAAAATCCTGCAAACCGAAGGGCTTATCCCGCATCACTACGGCAAGACCGAAGCCCGCCCGGGCCGCAAGATGGGGCATGTGACGCGGCTGTTTCCGCGCTCTGCGCTGCCCGGGCCCTTCGGGATCGCCGCCGCCCTGGGGCCGCTCGCCCCCTCGGACTGATCAGGCGTTCTGCACGATCGCCATGCTGCCGTGGCTCAGCACCGTCGGCGGCGTGCCGGCGCTGGCATTCATCCCGGCCAGAGCTGCGGCAAGGGCGAGGGCCAGCATCACAAGGGTGGGGGAGGTGGTGCGGAGCATGTCGGTGATCCTTCTCGGCTTCAGACGAGAGAACACACCAGGCCATGTTAAGGATTCGTAAACCTGCCCAGCCCGTTGAAAACGCTCACTCCGGCAGGTCGTTGAGCCCGATCGCCCGCAGCCGCGCGCCTTCCTCGTCCCAGCCGGCACGCTCCTTGACGTTGAGGAACAAATGCACCTTGCGCTCCAGCAACTGGGCGAGGTGCCGGCGGGCGGCGGAGCCGATCTCGCGGATGCGCTTGCCGCCCTCGCCGATCATGATCGCCTTGTGGCCGGACCGCGCGACATAGATGGTGGCGTCGATCCGCACCGAACCGTCCTTGCGTTCGGTGAAGCTCTCGGTTTCCACGGTGGCGCCGTAGGGCACTTCCTCCTGGGTGCGCAGGAAGATCTGCTCGCGCACGATCTCGGCGGCGAGCAACCGGTCCGGCATGTCGGTGAGGTCGTCGTCAGGATACAAGTGCGGCCCCTCAGGCATGGCGGCCGCGAGGGCGCCGAGCAGGTCCTGCACCCCATCACCGTTGGCCGCGCTGACCATATAGGTCTCCTCGAACGGGGTGATCGCGTTGCACTCGGCAATCATCGGCAACAGCGCCGCGGGGCCCACCAGATCGGTCTTGTTGAACACCAGCCAGGCCCGGCGGCCCGCCGCGCCGATGCGTTGGGCGATCTCGCGGACATGGGCGGAGACCCCGGTTTTCGCGTCGATCAGCAGCAGCGTGAGATCGGCGTCCTTGGCACCGGTCCAGGCGGCGGCAACCATCGCGCGGTCGAGCCGCCGCTTCGGCTTGAAAATGCCGGGGGTGTCAACCAACAGGATCTGCGCCTCCCCCTGCATCAGGATGCCCAGCACCCGGGCGCGGGTGGTTTGCGCCTTGGGCGAGACGATGGAGAGCTTGGCGCCGACGAGGCGGTTGAGCAGGGTAGATTTTCCGGCGTTGGGAGCGCCGACGATGGCGGCAAAGCCGCAGCGGGAGGGTGATGTCATGTGGTGAGCAGCCCCAGCAGATGTGTCGCGGCCAAGGTTTCGGCGGCGCGCTTGTTGCCGGCGGTGCCGGTGGCGGTTCGGCCATTGACGGTGACGGAAATCACGAACACCGGCGCATGCGGCGGGCCGGCGCGCGAGACCGTGAGGTATTCCGGCAGCGGATGCCCCCTGCCCTGCGCCCATTCCTGCAACGCGGTCTTGGCGTCCTTCGGCGGCGCAATTTCGCTGGTCATCGCCGGCTCCCAGGCGGTGCGCACGAAATTCCGTGCCGGCACCAGGCCACCGTCGAGATACATCGCCCCGATCATCGCTTCGACCGCATCGGCCAGCACGGTGGCGCGGCGGCGCACGCCAGCACGGGATTCGCCGGGCGCCACGGTCAGCACCGCGGGCAGGCCGACGCGCTCGGCAATGGCGGCGAGGATGGGTTGGGAGACCAGCAGCGCGAGGCGCAGGCCAAGCGCGCCCTCCTGCTCGTTCGGGAACCGCTCGGCGAGCCATTCCGCGATCAGCAGTCCGAGCACCCGATCGCCGACGAATTCGAGCCGTTCGTTGGAGCCCATACCCTTGGCCCGCCCGGCGCGAAGGCTGGGCGCGGCTGAGCGGTGGGTGAGCGCCTCGCGCAGCAGGTCGGGGCGGGTGAAGCGGTGGCCGAGGATGGCCTCGGCCGCTTCGATGGCGACCCCGGCCTCCATCGCAATATCGACGGCCGTGGACTGCGGCGGGGCGATCAGTTGATGCCCTTGAACAGCCGCGACCAGCGGATTTCGAACGGCCATTCCCAGACCTCCCACCAAGGCGCGGTGGCGTTGACCGAGAAGAAGATGAATTCCGCACGCCCCACCAGGTTCTCCACCGGGATGAAGCCGACCGCGTTCAGCACCCGGCTGTCGAGGCTGTTGTCGCGGTTGTCGCCCATGGCGAAGACGTGCCCCTCGGGGACGCGGAATTCCTGGGTGTTGTCGAGCGGCTCGTTGTCGCTCGCCTTCAGGATCTCGTGCACCCTGGGCTAGCGGCGCAGCAAGGTGCGCGGCCCGTCGCCCTCCGCGAGATACTGCCCGGCGTCCTTGCGGGGCGCGATGGTGCCGTTCACGTAGAGCTGGCCGGCCTTCATCTGGATGCGATCGCCCGGCAGGCCGACGATGCGCTTGATGTAGTCGGTCGAATTGTCGCGCGGCAGCTTGAACACCGCGACGTCGCCGCGGTTGGGCAGCGAGCCAAAAATGCGCCCATTGAACAAGGGCGGGGAGAGCGGCATGGAGAAGCGCGAATAGCCGTAGCTGTATTTCGAGACGAACAGATAGTCGCCGATCAGCAGCGTCGGGATCATCGAGCCCGAGGGGATGTTGAACGGCTCGAAAGCCACCGTGCGGATGCCGATGGCGATGAGGCCGGCGTAGACGATCGTCTTGATATTCTCGACGAGGCTGCTTTGTTCGCGGCGGGGCATGCGGGAATGGCGTCCGATCGAGGGGAAGCGGGGTTGAAG
>JAPLOH010000330.1 GCA_026400845.1 Alphaproteobacteria bacterium | reverse complement strand
CGGTCGCGCCAGTCAGGCCGGTCGCGCCAGTCAGGCCGGGCGCGCCCGTGGCGCCGACGACCGAACCGGCGGAGACTGTGATCTTCGTGCCTGTCGCGCCATCCGACGCCATTGACAACGTGGCAGCGCCGCTTGCGCCGAAGGTACCGTTGACCGTGATGTTGACGGTGCTGCCGCGGATGTAGGCGACGTTGTTGTTGATGGTGGTCGTGAGCCCAGTGACGCCGACCAGGGTAATCGTGTCGCCGGCCTGGAAGCTGTTGATGAAGCCGTTGAAATACTGCGGGGTGTTCAGGTTAAGGACCTGCGTACCCGACATGAAGTTGATGTTCTGGCCACCCCCGACGAAGCCGGTGATCGACAGCGTGGAGGTGTTGAACAGATCAATACGGCCGGTTCCGACGACGCCCGTATTGGTGATCGTTGCGGTCCCGCCCATGATCTCCATGGCGCCGTCATTGACGAAGATGGAGTTCGCCGTCGCCGCGCCGGGGCCGGTGCTGTACTCCTGGATCGTGAAATTGCCGGAACCGACCGTGGTGTAGTTGGCGGTCGAGGTGTTGATCCAGATCTGGGACTGGTTCCAAAGTTCGAATGGATCCTGCCCGGCGACCGCGTTCGGCATCGTCCAGGTGATCGTCCCGGTGCCGGCGATCAGGTAGGGGTTCGTGAAGTTCGGCAGGATATTGGCGACATAGACGCCGTAGTCGGTACCGGTGACCTTGAACACCAGGTCCTGGCCGGCGACCGGCAGCCCGCTGCTCCACAGCGACGACATGTAGAAGCTAACGTTGGAGAAGGAACCGCTGATCGTGAACGTATTGGTAGCCATTAGCGGCTACACCTGCGTTGGCTAGATGCCGCCCTCAGTGGCTGGGAACACGCACGCACGGGGCCGGCGGCGGCACGGACCGCCGACCAGCCAATTCGCCGGGTCATGCCTTTCATGACAACCGGGGAAGATATCGTGGTTACGCAACGTATCATTTACAGAGTCACTCGATCATCCGGCGTGCATCTCAGATTCATAAAATGTTTAATTATGATGGACATACCCCATATCGGCGTAACCGGGAAAGGGAATTTTTAAGTCTCTAAGGGTCGTTTGTTGGATTTTTTGCGAAAATTGATACAATCGTATGACCAGCTGATAGCGCGCCTCCCGCGCGCGAGCCGTCTGTGGCCGGTTCCCTCTTATGTGGTTGACCCGGCGCGGCTCGATCGGGGATGGCTGAACTGGCACCACGGTGGGAGCGGCGGTTCACATGGGAAACTCAACTGACCCCACCAACGGCGACGGCGGGCCGCCACCAATCAGTCTTGTCAGCCTTCGGTTGCCGCATTTCCCCCACAGCGCGGCCTTCCAAGACCTCGCATTCTCCGTCCGTTTCGCCCTGCTCCGGGCCGGTCATGACGTCCGCTTCGGCTTCTCGCCTGCCGGCATCGCGCCGCGCAGCATCCTGTTCGGCGCCCATCTGCTGCGCCATTTCCCGGACGGCGCCGCGGCGCTGCGGGATGACACCATCATCTACAACACCGAGCACACGACATCGGACTACATCGACGAAGCCTATCTCGCCGTGCTGCGCGGCCGCCAGGTGTGGGACTATAGTGCCGACAACGCGGCCGCCTTGGCCGAGCGGACCGGCGCGCCGGTTCGCCATGTCGCGCTCGGCCATGTGCCTGAAATGTCGCGCATTGCGGCCGTGGCCGAGGACATCGACGTGCTGTTCTACGGCTCGATCAATCCGCGACGGCAGTCGGTGCTGGATGGGATGCGCGCGGCCGGGCTGCGGGTCGAGGCGGTGTTCGGCGTCTACGGCGCGGCGCGGGATGCGCTGATTGCGCGCGCCCGACTGGTGCTGAATGTGCATTTCTACCAGCCCGGGCATTTCGAGGTGTTGCGGGTCGGTTACCCGATGGCCAACCGAAAGGCGGTGCTCAACGAGGTCAATCCCGGCGAGACGGTTGATGCCGACCTGGAGACCGGCCTCGCCTGCGCCCCATTTGAGGAACTCGCCGCCACCGCAGCCGCGTTGATCGCCGACGACGCCGCACGCCGCGCGCTGGCCGATCGTGGCTATCTCGCCTTCGCCGCGCGGGACGCCGCCGCCGGCATCGCCCGCGCCCTGCCCGCTGCATGGCGGCCGGCCGATCGGCCGCCGCGCCCGCATCCGGTGCTGCCTGAGGCGATCGTGATTGGCAGCGGGAAGAGTTTCGATATCAATGCATTGAACGTCGATATTGATGCACGGTGGCATCCCGATATCGTCGCCGACATCACCCAGCCCGGCTTATTCGAGCGTGATTTCACCGCCCGCCGCTTCGGCCGTTTCCACCTGCCGCGGCGGCATTTCGCAGCGATCATGATCAGCCACGTGCTCGAGCATCTCGGCGATCTCGTGACCGCCATGACCAACTGCCTCGACCTGCTCGCCGATGGTGGGCTGATGTACATCGCGGTGCCCTACGACCTCTCCTACGGTGCCTGGCAGGATCCGACCCATGTCCGCGCCTTCAACGAGCGCAGCTGGTGGTACTACACCGACTGGTACTGGTATCTCGGCTGGGCCGAGGCGCGGTTCGACCTGATTTCGCAGGAGTTCACCGCCTCGCCCGTCGGCACTGCGCTGCGGGAACGGGGCGTGCCGGAGGAGGAGATCCTGCGCACGCCACGGGCCATCGACGAAATGCGCGTGGTGCTGCGCCGCCGTGCGCTCACCCCCGCCGAGAAGGCGCATGGCGCGGCCATGCGGGGCGACAGCCGGTCAATATGAACTGAGTATCGCCGGATGGATACGTGCCGGTGGTCTAGACAGAAACGATGCGGGATATCAGAGGGTGAGAGGTATTATTTAACCACATCTTGCTCTATATACCAATATCTGCCTTGTTCGTTCTCTCCGAATGATCAATGCTTCGCCTAACCGCCCGCAACCATCGCCGCGAGTATCGGCTCGATCGCCAGGGCCATGCGTTCCTGCGCCTGCGCGGTGGGGTGCAGCGGCGCCGCGGGCGGGGTGAGCAGCGGGTCGTAGAACTGCGCCGGATCGACGCTGGATCCGCGCATGAAGACGTGCCCGACGTCACGATAGGTCACCATCGGTACCGCGTCGGCAGCGAAGCGTCTGGCAAGCACAGCGTTGATGGTGGCGGTCGCCTCGCTCGCCCAGGGGCTGCGAATGCTCGGCAACACGCCGAGCAGCAGAATGCGCGCGCGTGGCAAACGGCGACGGGTCTCGGCGACCACCGCGGCAATGCCCTCGATGGTTTCGCCGGGCGGCCAGTGCAGCCGGCCGAGATTGTTGGCGCCGATCAGGATCACCGCCGCCTTGGGTGCCAGCCCCTCGACTTCGCCGTTCATCAGTCGCCACAGCAGATGCGAGGTGGCATCGCCGGAGAAGCCGAGATTGAGCGCGTTGCGCGCGCCGTAGAGGCGCTGCCACACCGGCTGGAAATCCCGCCACGCCGGCGGTCCCGACGTTTCCCAGTTCTGCGTGATGCTGTCGCCGAGGAATACCAGGTCGACTTTGCGGGCACGGATTTCCAGGAGCTTCTGCTGATGCCGCTCCCGCCACCAGCGCGTATCGAGCCGGGAGATCGGCGTCGCGGCGAGCGGCACCTTGTCCGCGGCGAGCAACAGCGGCGCGGCGAGGAGAACACGGCGGGCGAGCAGCATCTCAGACCGCCAGCGCCGCGATCTCGGCCGCCGAGAGCCCGGCCTCGGCCAGCACCTCTGCCGTGTGCTCGCCCAGCCGTGGCGCCTGGCGGCGGATTGTGGCCGGCGAGCCGTCATACTCCACGGGAATACCGAGCGTCAGCGCCGTCGCCGCCGCGGGGTTCTCGGCGGCCTGGAAGAAGCCGACCTCGGCGAGGTAGGGGTCCTCCAGCAGGTCCTCCAAAGCGGCCGCCCTGCCATGCGGCACGTCCGCACCGGCGAGCAGGTCCAGCCACTCCGCCGTCGTGCGGCGGCGCAGTTCGGTGGCAATGGTGCCGTAGACGACATGAACGTGCTCCGCCCGCGCCGCCACGGAGGCGAAGTGCCGATCGGCGATCAGATCGTCGCGGCCGAACACCTTCAGCAGTCTGGCATATTGCTCGTCGGTCACCGCGATGACGCAGAGATAGCCGTCTGCCGTGGCGAAGGGGCGGCGGTGCTCGGAGAGCATGCGGTCATAGCCGATCCCAAGTTCGGGCTGGCCGACCGTGTATCCCCAGAGATGCTCGGGCAGCAGGAAGGAGAGCATGGTCTCCAGCATCGGCACGTGGAGCGCCTGGCCGCGCCCGGTCTTTTCGCGGTGGTAGAGCGCCATGCCGATGGAGGAGGCCAGGACGTGGCCGGTGATCTTGTCGGCCATGACGGTCGGCACGTAGCGCGGGCCATCGGTGCCGGCAGCTGCGCCGTTGAGGGCCGCGAGGCCGCTCAGCCCCTGGATGATATCGTCATAGGCCGGCGCCTCGGCCCGGCTGCTGCCGCGGCGGAAGCCCGACGCCGAGGCATGGATGAGCCGGGGATTGACCTTCGCAAGCGCGGCATATCCCAGGCCAAGCCGCTCGGCGGCGGCCGGGCGCATATTATGGACGAACACATCCGCCCCCGCGATCAGCCGCAGCAACGCCGCCCTGGCCGCCGGGCGTTTGAGATCGAGCACCACGCTGCGTTTGTTGCGGTTGAGATTGAGGAAATACGCCCCCATCCCTACCTCGCGCCGCGGGCCGACATAGCGCACCGCATCGCCGCCCGGGGCCTCGATCTTGATCACGTCCGCCCCGGCATCGCCGAGGATCTGCGTGCCCATCGGCCCCAGTACGGTGCCGGTGAGATCGATCACCCTGACCCCTTCGAGCGGCCCGCTCATCGGCTCAGAACAACCCGAGCCACACCAGCGAGCCGGCGCCGAACAGGATGCAGTAATAGCCGAAGGGGTTGAGCGCCCATTCGTCGTGGCTCCGGAAGTAGCGCATCAGGAACCAGGTTGAGATCCAGGCGGTGATGCCGGCGAGCACGGCGGCAATGGAGGCCGTGGTGAACACGCCGGGCGCGATATCGGCATGCAGCAGGCGCGGCAGCTGGTGCACGGTGGCGCCAAAGATGATCGGCGTGGCGATCAGGAAGGAGAAATGCGCCGAGCTCGCATGGTCGATGCCGCGCATGATGCCGGCGACGATGGTGGTGCCGGAGCGCGAAATGCCGGGGATCAGCGCGAGGCACTGGGCGCAGCCGATCAAGAAGGCGTCCATCGGCTTGATGTCGGCGAGCGGGCGATGGCCGCGGTTGCGCACCCGCTCGCCGACCAGCAGCAGCAGCCCGTTCACCACGAGGAAGCCGGCCGCGATCAACGGCGCCGCGAACAGGCCGCGCACCAGCTTCTCGAGCGTGAAGCCGACCACGGCGGCCGGGATCGTGGCGATCACGATCAGCAGGAACACCCGGCGGCTCTCTTTCACCTGGTGCGGGTCCGCCAACCCCAGCACGCCGGTGCCGATCAGCCACCAGTCACGCCAGAAAAACTGCAACAACGCCACCGCGGTGCCGAGATGCAGCATCACCACGAAGGGCAGAAACTCGGTCGAGGCCTGGTTGATGCTCGATTTCAGCAGTGAGGGGATCACTACGGCATGGCCGAGGCTGCTCACCGGGAACAGCTCGGTCGCCCCTTGCAGCACGGCAATCGCCAGCGCCTGGATCATGTTCATCGGCCGGACCCTCCTTGCGTCTATAGGGGTGTCGTGACCGAACGGCGGCGATTTGGCAATGCCGCAGAATTGGGGCGCTTGACGATCGCATGGCGGCATCACCAAGTGATCGCTTATGAGCGACACCATTGATCTGGGCATCGAGGGCATGACCTGCGCCGCCTGCGTCACGCGGGTAGAGAAAGTGCTCGCCCGCGTGCCCGGCGTTACCGGTGCCGAGGTCAACCTCGCGACCAACCGCGCCCGCGTGCATGCCGGGCCGGAGGTGACGTTCGATACCCTCGCCGCCGCAGTACAGCGCGCCGGCTACGGCGCGGCGCCCGCCGAGGCACCGCGCAAGCCGGAGGGCTGGCCCTGGGAGCTGACGGTCGCCGCCCTGCTCACCCTGCCGCTGCTGGCGCCGATGATCTTAGGCCATGCCGCCATGCTGCCGGGTTGGACGCAGTTGCTGCTCGCCGCCCCCGTTCAGTTATGGATCGGCCGGCATTTCTTCATCGCCGGCTGGAAATCGCTGCGCGCCGGCAGCGGCAGCATGGATGTGCTGGTGGCGCTCGGCACCGCCGCCGCCTTCCTGCTCTCGATCGCCGAGTTGCTGCGCGCCTGGCCGGGCGAGGCACATGCGCTGTATTTCGAGGCCGCCGCCACGGTGATCACCCTGGTACTGCTTGGCCGCGTGCTGGAACACCGCGCCCGCCACCGCACCCTCGATGCCATCGCCGCCCTCGCCGCGCTGCGCCCGGAGCGCGCCCACGTGCTGCGCGACGGGGTGGAGACGGAGGTTCCGCTCGCCGAGGTCCGCCGCGGCGATATCGTCGTCGTCCGCCCCGGCGCGCGCATCCCGGTCGATGGCGTGGTGCGGGACGGCAGCGGCGGCGTCGACGAGAGCCTGATCACCGGGGAAAGCCGCCCGGTGGCGAAATCGCCGGGCGAGCGCGTGACCGGCGGGGCGGTGAACGGGGAAGCGCTGCTGCGCATCGAGGCGACCACGCTGGGCGCCGAGAGCGTGCTCGCCCGCATCATCCGCCTGGTTGAGGACGCGCAGGCGGGCAAGGCGCCGATCCAGCGCCTCGCGGACCGGGTGAGCGCAATCTTCGTGCCGGTGGTGCTCGGTATCGCGGCGCTGACCTTTATCGGCTGGCTGCTGGCCGGCGCTGGGGTGGCGGAGGCCGTCATCACCGCGGTGAGTGTGCTGGTGATCGCCTGCCCCTGTGCCCTCGGCCTCGCCACCCCCACCGCCATCATGGTCGGCACCGGGCTCGCCGCCCGGCACGGCATATTGGTGAAGGACGCCGCCGCGCTTGAGGTCGCCCACGCCGTCAGCATCGTGGTGTTCGACAAAACCGGCACGCTGACCGCGGGGCGGCCGGAGGTGACGGAGGTGATCCCGGCGCCCGGCGAAACGCGCGAGAGCGTGCTGCGGCGCGCCGCCGCTTTGCAGGCCGGCAGCGAGCATCCGCTGGGCCGCGCGGTGCTGAACGCCGCCGCCGGGCTCGCATTCCCCACCGCCACCGAGGTCACCGCCCTGCCCGGTCGCGGCATTGGCGGGCGTGTCGATGGCATCGCGCTCCGCCTCGGCAGCGCCCGGCTGCTGGCGGAATCGGGCGGCGCACCGGGCGCACTCGCGGCGGCCGAGGCCGATCTCCTGGCGCGCGGCCGCAGCCTCGCCTTCCTGTTCACCGCCGAAGGCGCGCCGCTTGGCCTGCTCGGCTTCGGTGATCGCGTGAAGCCCGAGGCCGCCGCCGCGGTGGCCCGGCTCACCGCCATGGGCATCCGCTCCGCTTTGCTCTCCGGCGACAGTGCCGAGGCGGCCGGGCTGGTGGCGCGCGAGGTCGGCATCACCGACGTGCATGCCAATGTGCTTCCCGCCGACAAATCCGCCCATGTCGCCGCCTTGCGCGCCGGTGGCGCGGTGGTGGCGATGGTCGGCGATGGGGTGAATGACGCGCCGGCGCTGGCCGCCGCCGATGTCGGCATTGCCATGGGCACCGGCACCGACGTCGCGATGCACGCCGCCGGCATCACCCTGATGCGTGGCAATCCGCTGCTGGTGGCCGACGCGATCGATCTCTCGCGGCGCACCTGGCACAAGGTGCGGCAGGGGCTGTTCTGGGCGATGGCCTATAATGTGATCGGCATCCCCGTCGCGGCCCTGGGGCTGCTCGACCCGATGCTGGCGGGCGCGGCGATGGCGCTGTCCTCGGTGAGCGTCGTGCTCAACGCATTGTCGCTCAGGCGTTGGCGCCCCGCTGCCTAAGTGCCGGCCGCCTGATTGCCCGATGCCGGGCCATGTGACAGGTTTGGCGCCGGGAATAACGTCAGGGAGTCCATGACATGTCTTCGCTTTTCGATCTTACCGGCAAGGTGGCCGTCATCACCGGCGCCTCCAAAGGCATCGGCCGCGCCATCGCCGAACGCATGGCCGAGCACGGCGCGAAAGTGGTGGTCTCCAGCCGCAAGCAGGATGGCTGCGATGTGGTGACCAATGGCATCATCGCCGCCGGCGGCACCGCCGTCACCAAAACCTGCAACATCGGCCGCAAGGAGGAGCTTCAGGCCCTCGTCGATTTCGCGGTCGCCACCTATGGCGGCATCGACATCCTCGTTTGCAACGCCGCGGTGAACCCGCATTATGGGCCGGGCAGCTCGGTGCCGGACGAGGCCTATGACCGGGTGATGAACTACAACGTGCGCAGCAATTTCTGGCTGTGCAACATGGTATTCCCCGGCATGGCCGAGCGCGGCGGCGGATCCTGCATCATCGTGTCCTCGATCGGCGGACTGCGCGGCTCGGTCAATCTCGGCATCTACGCGCTGTCCAAGGCGGCCGACATGCAGCTCGCCCGCAACATGGCGGTGGAATGGGGCCCCAAGAACATCCGCACCAACTGCATCGCGCCCGGCCTGATCAAGACCGATTTCGCCCGCGCTTTGTGGGAGAACCCGGAGGTGCTGAAGAAGCGCAACCGCGAAAGCCCGATCCAGCGCATCGGCGTGCCCGACGAAATCGCCGGTGCGGCAATCTTCCTCGCCGGCCCCTCCGGCAGCTTCACCACCGGCCAGACCTTCGTGATCGACGGTGGCGTGACCGCAGGTAGCGTGACGCCGACTGAAGAGGATTGATCATGCCAACCGCCCCTGCGCGCCGCAGGGGCGGTTGCGATCCCGCGCAAGCCATACCCCCAATATTGCTATTGCACATTTTATCTCGAAAAGTTTTCATTGTTTCTTGCTATCGTATGCGTCCGCCCTGATGCTAGGGTGAACACGGCTGGCTGATGACAGATCGGTGGAGGCGAGCATGGCACTGCAAATTCGGATCAACGGGACCACCACCAGCACCGTCGTCGTTGACTCCTCCACGGAGGACCCAACCCTACCCGTGTTCATCGGCCGAAACGGCGCCGCACTGGGAGGGCTGAAGACTGACGGGTCTCACCACTGGAACATTCTCAACGAAGGCTCGATTTTCGGCGGTTACGCCGTCGCCTTCTACGGCGCCTCCACCCTCACCAACGGCAGCGCGACCAATAGCGCCGCGGCGATCACCGGCACCACTGACGGGGTGGGCTCCGCGCCCGGCGGCACGGTGACGAATTTCGGCACCATCATTGCGCTGGGCCAGGATGGCGTGGCGATGGGCTCGATTGCCGTCGTGCGTAACATCGGCACCGCCGCGGTGATCACCGGATATACGCACGGCGTGCTCGGCGGCGGCGCGGCGCAACTCCACCTCACCAACAGCGGCACCATCGGTGCCACCGGTAGCCACAGTGTCGGGGTGTTCGCGCGCGCAGACTCGGTCAGCGCCGACATCCTCAACAGCGGTAAGATCAGCGGATCCGCGAACGGCATTTTGCTCAACGTCATCGGCACCGTCACTAATTCTGGCATCATCACCTCGGCCGACCTCGCGATCTACACCACTGAATCGAGCCGGCTGGTCAATACTGGGGTCATCTCCGGCGGCAATCGCGGTTTCTGGAGCAACTTCGCGCCGGACGTCACCGTGATCAACAGCGGCACCATCTCCGGCCCGGGTTGGCGCGGCATCGAGATCGCCCACAACGTGACCGGATTGGTGTTCAATAGCGGTCTCATCAGCGGCAACCTCAACGGTGTCACGCTTGACGCCGGCAGCATCATCAACAGCGGCACCATCGCCGGTGGCACCACCTTCCTGGGCAACAGCATTGCCAACAGCGGCACGATGACCGGCAGCGGCAACTACGCCCTGGTGATGTTGGCCGCCGCCAGGGTCTCCAATATCGGCGCTGGCTCCTACATCCACTCGCCACGCGAAGGCATACGGGTGGACGTCGGCACCGGCTTCATCCTGACCAACGAGGGCACTATCAGCGGCGGCGGGCTGGCCGGGCTGGCCCTCAGGACCACCGACGCCTCGATCGACAATACCGGCCTTATCAGCGGCCATCAGTACGGCATCACCCAATACAACAGCAACACGATCACGAATACGGGCACCATCGCCGGTGGCTTCGTCGGCATCCAGTCCCGCGGCGGCGACACGATCACCAATATGGCCGGGGGCAGCATTCACGGTGCGCATGGCGGCATCGTCAGCGGCTCGGGCAGCCTCGCGGTTGCCAATGACGGCATGATCGATACAGATGCGCCTGATCCGGTCTTCGCCGCCATTTCCGCCGAAACGCTCAATCTCCTCAATCGGCAGAACGGCACGATTGCGCCGTCCGGCGTTGCCATTGCCGCCGGGACGGCGACCATCTCAAATCATGGCACCATCCTCGGCGCCATCGAGATCAGCGGCGGCGGCGACAGCAGACTGGTCAACGTGGCTGGCGGCTATATCGGCGGGATCCCGAGCGGAGACGTGGCCGTGCGCTCGTCGGGGAGCGGCACTTTCCGGCTGATCAATGCCGGCACCATCTCGGGCGGCGATGGTGCCGATGTCGTGCAATTCAGCAATACCGGCAGCACCACGTTGGTCGAGCATGCCGGCGCCCACATCATCGGCGTCGGCGAGACCCGGATCAGCGCCAGCGGACACGACGACACATTGCGCCTGGCCAATGACGGGGTCGTCGGCGTGCTGGACAGCATGACGATCACCGGCTTCGAAACCGTGAGCCTCAATCGCGGTGCGCACTGGACGGCAGGCGACGAGATCTTCGTCGGCACGCATAACCTCAACGTCTCCCGCGGCGGCACGTTGGCTGCCTCCGGTACGTGGCAGATGGATGATCTGCACGGGATTATCGGCGTGGTCGACATTTTGCCGACTGGCCGCCTGCAGGTGGGCGCGGATGCCCCGCTTGGCGGCATGAGCGTGGGCGTGGGAGAAGCGATCACTCTGCGAGGCACACTCACCACCGCCAGCGCACTGGTCGTCGATGGCCAGGTGACGGTGCCCGACGGCGCCGCGTTGACGATCAATGGTGATCTCGCGGGCAGCGGCATTGTGCAGATCGGCACCAACAGCGTGCTCGATCTGAATGGCGTCAGCACCGCCGCGCAACTCAACTTCATCGGAACTGGCGCCACTCTGACCCTCACGTCCCCGACTAGATTTTTCAGCGCCATCGGCGGCCTCGCCGCTGGCGACACGGTGGATTTGCAGGGGATCCGCTTTGGCAACGGGCCGATCATCGCGTCACAGCTTCCCGGCGGCACCACCGATGTGCACCTCGAATACGACGGCGGCAGTTTCGAACTCACCTTCCTCGGGTCCGGCGGGGCCTATACTCCGCTGGGCTTCGGCGATGATGGCCATGGCGGCATGCTGATCTATTTCAGCGGCTGAACCCCTACCCCAGCCGCGCCTTCAGCACCTCGTTGACCAGGCCTGGGTTGCCCTTGCCGGCCATCGCCTTCATCACCTGGCCGACGAAGAAGCCGAAGAGTTTCACGTTGCCGGCGCGGTAGTCGTCCACCTTCGCCGCATTGGCGGCGAGCATGGCATCCACCGCGGCCTCGATGGCGGAGGTGTCGCTGACTTGCTCGCGCTCCTTGATCAGCCCCTCCAGCGCCGCGCCGCGAGGTTCCGCGCCCATGCCGAGCAGCAGCGTGTTGAGCGAGGCGTTGCTGATCCGCCCGGCGGCCTTGGCGGCGAGGAAGGCCGCGGCTTCTTCCAGCAGGTGCGCCCAGTCCGGCGACAACACCTCCGGCCAATCGATCCCGAGGTCCTTCAGCTTGGAGGAGAAGGCGCCGAGGATGGCGTTGGCGCTGTCCTTGGGGTCCGCATTACGGGCCACCAGCGCGTCGAAGCAGCGGGCGCGGAACATGTCGTCGATGATGGTCGCGGCGTCGTAGGCGGAGAGGCCGTAGTCCTGCTGGTAGCGCGCGAATTTGGCGTCCGGCAGTTCGGGCAGGGCCGCCTTCAGCTCCGCCACCCACGCCTCGTCCAGCACCAGCGGCAGCAGATCGGGGTCGGGGAAGTAGCGGTAGTCATGCGCGTCCTCCTTGGAGCGCATGGAGCGGGTTTCGCCGCGATTGGGGTCGAACAGGCGGGTTTCCTGCTGCACGGTGCCGCCGGATTCCCAGATATCGATGTGGCGCAGCGCCTCGACCTCGATCGCCTGCATGACGAAGCGGACGGAGTTGACGTTCTTGATTTCGCAGCGCGTGCGGTAGGGCTCGCCATGTTTGCGCACGGAGACGTTGACGTCCGCGCGCAGCGAGCCTTCCTCCATGTTGCCGTCACAGGTGCCGAGGTAGCGCAGGATGGAGCGCAGCTTGCGCACATAGGCGCCAGCCTCCTCGGGCGAGCGGATATCGGGCTCGCTGACGATCTCCATCAGCGCGACGCCGGCGCGATTGAGATCGATGTAGGATTTGGTGGGGTGCTGGTCGTGCAGCGACTTCCCCGCATCCTGCTCCAGATGCAGCCGCGTCACCCCGATCTGCCGCGTGGAACCATCGGCCAGCGTGATCTCGATGACCCCGGCGCCGACGATGGGGTGTTCGTACTGGCTGATCTGATAGCCCGCCGGCAAATCGGCGTAGAAGTAGTTCTTGCGGTCAAACCGGCTGACCATGTTGATGTGGGCGTTCAACCCCAGCCCGGTGCGCACGGCTTGCGCCACCGCCTCGCGGTTCAGCACCGGCAGCATGCCGGGGAAGGCTGCGTCCACGAAGCTCACCTGGCTGTTCGGCTCGGCGCCGAATGCGGTTGCCGCACCCGAGAACAGTTTTGACTGACTGATCACCTGGGCGTGGACTTCGAGGCCCACCACGATTTCCCACGGGCCCGTCCGCCCCTCGATCACATAGCTCATGCTACCGCTCCCGCCCGGATGCCGGGCAGCGCCGTGAAGCCAGAGGCGCGCTCGATCGCCGCGCCCACCGCGAACACCGTCTCCTCGTCGAACGGCTTGCCGAGCACCTGCAGGCCGAGCGGCAGGCCCTGGTTGTCGAGCCCGGCGGGGACGGAGAGGCCGGGGATGCCGGACATGTTGGCCGGGCCGGTGAAGACGTCGTTGAGATACATCGTCACCGGATCGTCCATCTTCTCGCCCTGGCCGAAGGCGGCGGAGGGCGCCGTCGGCGTCACCAGCGCGTCCACGGTGCGGAAGACGTCGGTGAAATCCTTCAGGATCAGCGCGCGGATTTTTTGCGCGCGGATGTAGTAGGCGTCGTAATAGCCGGCGGAGAGCACATACGTCCCGATCAGCACCCGCCGCTGCACCTCGGCGCCAAAGCCGGCGGCGCGGGAGTTTTCGTAGAGCTCGGTGAGATCGCCGCCATCGGTGCGGCTGGAGAAGCGTACGCCGTCATAGCGGGCGAGGTTGGAGGAGGCCTCGGCGGGCGCCACGATGTAATAGGCCGGGAGCGCGTATTTGGTGTGCGGCAGCGAGACGTCGACGATTTCCGCCCCTTGGTCGCGCAGCCAGGCGAGGCCCTGCTGCCACATCGCCTCGATCTCGGGCGCCATGCCCTCGCTGCGATATTCCTTCGGCACGCCGATGCGCAGCCCCTTCACCGAGCGGTGGCAGGCGGCCTGGTAGTCGGGCACCGCGAGATCGGCGGAGGTGCTGTCCTTTGGGTCGAACCCCGCCATGGAGCGCAGCATGATCGCGCAGTCCTCCACCGTGCGGGCGATCGGGCCGGCTTGGTCGAGCGAGGAGGCGAAGGCGACGATGCCCCAGCGCGAGCAGCGGCCATAGGTCGGCTTGATACCCGTGATCCCGCAAAACGCCGCGGGCTGCCGGATGGAGCCGCCGGTATCGGTCGCCGTCGCCCCCAGCGCGAGGCGCGCCGCCACCGCCGCCGCCGAACCACCCGACGAGCCGCCCGGCACCAGCGGGCGGTTGTCGCCGCGCCTTGTCCACGGGTTCACCACCGGCCCGAACGCCGAGGTCATGTTCGACGAGCCCATGGCGAACTCGTCGAGGTTCGCCTTCCCCAGGAACACCGCCCCGTCGCGCAGCAAATTCGCCGTCACCGTGCTCTCATAGGGCGGCACGAAATGCTCCAGAATACGGCTGCCGGCGGTGGTGCGCACGCCCTTGGTGCAGAACAAATCCTCGATCGCCAGCGGAATGCCGGTGAGGTTCGCCGCCTCCCCGCGCGCCAGCGCCGCATCGGCGGCATCGGCCTGGGCGCGGGCCGCCGCCTCGGTGACCAGCAGATAGGCGTTCAACCGTGGGTTCAGCGCCGCGATCGCGCCGAGATAGGCGTCCGTCAGTTCGCGGGCGGAGAAGTCGCGCTTGCGCAGCCCGTCGCGGGCCTGCGCCAAAGTGAGATCGAACATCACTCGACCACCTTCGGCACGGCATAGAAGGCGCCCGCCCGGTCCGGCGCGTTGCCCAGCACCGCATCGGCGTCGCCGCCATCGGTCACCACGTCCTCCCGCAGCCGCAGCGCCATCTGCGCCGCCCCGGTGAGCGGCTCGACGCCATCGACATTCACCTCATTGAGCTGCTCGATCCAGGCAAGAATGCCCGACAACTCCGCCCCCAACGGCGCGAGCTGGTCCTCGCTCACCCGGATACGGGCGAGGCGGGCGATGCGGCGAACGGTCGCGGGATCGAGCGACATGGTATCCCCTTGATCTGGAAGGGGCGGAACATACTGGCCTGCGTCGCACGTTTCAACGCAGGGGAAGGCAAGCGCTTCTTTTTGAAAAAAGAAGCAAAAACTTTTTACCCGTTTGCTCCGCCCTATCCGAGGAGAATGCGGAGCAAACGGATAGAAGTTTTTTGGTTCTTTTTTTCAAAAAAGAACCGCTTCCTTCCCTTCCAACCCCAGGACGTGCATGGAAGCCCGCATGACCGTCCTCCCCGATGTGCGCGCGCTACGCGCCCTGCTCCGCCCCGGCCAGCGCCTCATCGGGATCGACCCCGGCAGCCGCACCATCGGCGTCGCCCTCTCCGACGTCTCGCTGACCCTCGCCACCCCGCACGCCCACCTCAAGCGCGGCAAGATCGCGCCCACCGCCATGGAACTCGCCCGCCTCGCCCGCCTGGAAGATGCCGGCGGCCTCGTCGTCGGCCTGCCGCTCGAGCTCGACGGCAGCTATGGCCCCGCCGCCCAGGCGGCGCGCGACTGGGCGCACGCTATCGCCGACGCCACCGGCCTCCCCGCCGCCATGTGGGACGAGCGGCTGTCCTCCATTGCCGTGAACCGCTTCCTCATTGAACAAGCCGACGCCACCCGCAAACGCCGCGCCGAACTGGTCGACCAAATGGCCGCCGCCTACATGCTCCAATCCGCCCTCGACGCCAGCCGGACGGACTGATACCCCGGCGATCATGCCCCTCGACCCCACCTACCGCCGCGGCGTCATCCTCGTCACCGCTGCCACCATCATCTGGTCCAGCGCCGGCCTGCTCGCCCGCATCGTCGATATCGACCCCTGGACCACCCTGTTCTGGCGCTCCGTCTACGCGGGCATGGCGATCATGGCCTATCTGTTGTGGCGTGACGGCAAGCGTCTCCACACCGGGTTCCTGCGGCTGGGCGTGGCGGGGGTGGCG
The DNA here is from genome assembly GCA_026400845.1 of Alphaproteobacteria bacterium. Classification (GTDB taxonomy): domain Bacteria; phylum Pseudomonadota; class Alphaproteobacteria; order Acetobacterales; family Acetobacteraceae; genus CAIYPH01. The sequence continues at coordinate 3,687 of JAPLOH010000330.1, read as the reverse complement.
ATGGGGGTTTGCTTCGCGCTCTCGATGATCAGCTTCATCTACGGGCTCAGCCTCACCTCGGTGGCGACCACGCTGATTTTCCAGGCCGCCGCCCCCCTCATCGCCGCCGGCCTCGCTTTTCTCCTGCTCGGCGAACGCGTCTCCCGCGGCAAATTCATCGCCATCCTGGTCTCCTTCATGGGCGTGCTGGTGATCGTCGGCGGCGCGGCCGATCTGCGCTCCCTCTGGGCCGTCGCCGTCGCCGCCGTCTGCGGCATCAGCTACGCCGTCACCGTCGTGCTCGCCCGCGCCAGGCCCGACGTGCCGACCACCGAGGCCACCGTGCTGGCCCTCCTCATCGTCGGCACCACCACCGCGGCCTTCGCGCAGATGAGCCTCCCCGGCTGGCAAATGGCGGTCATGGCCCTGTTCGGCAGTTTCCAGATGGGCCTCGGCCTCATCCTCTTCACCACCGGCGGTCCGCCTCATCCCCGCCGCCGACGCCGGGCTGCTCTCGGTGCTCGAAACCGTCCTGGCGCCGATCGCCGTCTGGGCCGTATTCGGCGAAGACCCCGGCACCGCGACCCTCATCGGCGGCTCCATCGTGGTGGCCTCGGTGGTAGCGGTGGGGGTGATGGAGCGGGGGCGATAGTCTGCTAGGCTGGCCGCGTAACATGACGCGAAGAGGCCGGTGCCATGCCCGTGACCAACTTCACCATCACCAACCAGCATGATTTGCTGCTGGCTGCCGCCGCTATCGGATTGAATGGCGCTGCCGACTATACGTTTACGCTGGCCAATGACGTCATCCTTGCCGGGACGATCGGCCTCAATTCGGTCAGCGCTGGCCAGACTGTCACTCTCGAAGGGAACGGCCACACGCTGCTCGGCGGCTTCACCCTCAACGTGCAGGCCTTCGGCGCCGGCACGCTCGTTCTCAACGCCGCCAGTACCAGCAGCGGCGGGGTGAATTTCTATGGCGCCGGGACCCTCGAACTCGCCCGTGCCGACGCCGCCGGCTATGGCATCATCACGCTCAACAACAGCTACCAGCTGGGACCGCCGACGGTCCTCAAGATCGACAGCGGCGCGATACCGGTTGTCCCCATCGCGCTCACCGGGTCCCCCTTTTATTACGCCCAGCCCAATCTGAATGAGGTGATCGACCTCGTCGGCGTCGTCGCCGTCGCGAGCTTCACCACCGTTGATGCCGGGTATGGACTCGTCATTCCGACCGCGACCGGCTCGGTGGTGATCGAAACCCTTGCCGCGCCTGGCGCCACCTTCCTCCTCACGCCGGATGGCGCGGGCGGCACGATGGTGCAGCAGACCATCCTGCCGGTGGCCGGCTTCATCACCGTGGCCGGCGCGGCGGGGAGCACGGTGAATGTGGCCTTCGCCAGCCCCACTTTGGCGCCGCAGGTGCAGGCGGCGATCGCGCCGCTCAATGCTGCCGTCACCAATGGCAGCGCCTCGTCTTTCGTTCTCTATCCCGGCGCCAGCATCCCCGCGTTCCCCGCGGGGAATACGTTGGAGATCATCGCCGCCTCCCCCGGCGACTACACGCTGCCCACCGGGCCTGGCGCCCCGACGACCGCTTTCATCAGCAACCTTTCCGCGCCCGTCTCCATGACCGTCACCGGTGGCGACGCGGATGGGCAGATTGTGCTGGCCGGGGGGGGCGGGCTCACCTTCACCGGCGGGCTTGGCGCCGGGAGCGTTTTCGCGGGCGGCGCCGATAATGCCGTCACCCTGCCGGCCGGGGCCGGGCGCCAGGCGATTGCGCTGGGTGATGGGAACAATACCATCCGGGCCTTCAACGGGGCGGACACCATCACCACGGGCCGGGGTAGCAACTTCGTTTGGCTTGGCGTGCTCGGCAGTACCGTCGTATCGGTCAGCGCCGATACGATCGTGGGTGGTACGGCATCGGATTATGTCTCCACCTCGGGCGCCGCCACCACCTTCCTCAGCGATGCCGGCTCCACCTATTGCGGCAGCGGTGCCGGTACGGTGCTGGGGGGCGCCGGGAGTGACACCATCTCGACGTTCTTCCCCAGCACCAGCCTGATTTTCCTCGGCAGCGGGAATGCCAACGTCTATCTCGGCGGCAATGACACGCTGGTGACCGGCAGCGGGAGCAGCACGGTATCGAGTTCAGCCAGTTCGCTGGTGTTCACCGAGAGCGGCCAAGTGACAATGATTATGCCGACCGGCGGCACCACGACAGTGGTAGGCAACCCGGCGCAGACGCTCTCGGTCTCCGGCGACGGCATCGGCGATCTCGTGGTGTTCGGCTATGGCGCGGTGAATTATGACGGCTACTACGCCTCGGGTGCCGCGACCGTGATCAGCGCCGGGCCGGCGGTGACGGTGCGGGCGGGGTTCGGCGGTGGCGCCTTCATCGGCGGCTCGGCGGGTGGGAATGTGATGCAGGGGACCGCGCCAGGCTGGTACAACTACGCGTTTGGCACCGCGCTGCTGATCGGCGGCGGCAATGGCGACACCCTGAGCGGTGGCGCCGGACCGACCGTCCTGGAACCGGCAGCCGGAACCTCCACCCTCATCGGCGGTGCCTTCATAGATGAACTCGCCTTCCGCCACGGCGTGGTCGCCAACAGCGTAGTCCAGAGCTTCGACCCCACCTATGACTTCATCGCCCTGTTCGGCTTCCCCGCCGGCGAGGCGGCGGCGGCGCTCTCGACCGCGGTGATTGCCGGTGGCAATGAGAGCCTCACCCTCTCGGACGGCACCCATATCCTGTTCCAGGGCTTTACCGGCCTGACGGCGGCGGATTTCCACTGAGGGCGGCGCAGGGATCGTCGAAAGAACAAAATCTTCATTTGGACATTTTTCCCTTGCATGGCGGCGTGTGTTCGTGTAGAAACAATTCATGAACAAATCCGCGCCCCCTCCCGACCTGCCCCAAGCCGCCGGCATCGCCGCGCGGCTGGTTCGGGTGTTGCTCGGGCTGCTGGGGACCTTTGGGCGCGGCGTGGCCTGGCTGCTGCGCCGCCGCGAGGAACTCGCATTCTGGGACTACGTCGAGGGCGTGCTGCGTGACTTCACGGACCTGCTGGACCGCATCGCTGCCGGCGAATTGCAGCCCGTCGAGCGGGTTCATGATCCGCGTCGCCGCAAGCCGCGCCTGATTGACGTGCCGCGTCGGGCGGCACAGCACCGTACCCCGGCCACCGAGCGGCCCGCCCGGGCAATCGCGGTCCGACACCCCAGTCGCGCGGTGCCGCGCCCGCACGCGCCGCCGGCGCGCGCTTGGCCGTCCCACGTCCTCCGCCACCCCATCGCCGGGAGAGAGCGACGATGCGGCGTGCTCCATTCCGTCGCGCTGGCGCACGCCCATTTTGTTACGATTTAGAAACTTTGATCTACCAGGTCAACTTCAGCATCCCGAAGCCGACCGGATCCCGACAGCGACCATCGTGGTCACCAACGTCTGGCGGCGCCCGGCGGCGGGTCACGCGGAATATCATTGCCATGGAACCCGACCAACGAGCCTTGGCATGAGCTCCCCTCCCGATTGCGGGATTGCGGCCTCAAGCGGCACGGATGCCCTCGAGGAACTGGTCGACGCGGTGGCGGAGGCGGTCGGCACCGGTGCCGACGGATTCGGCCGCCGTGCGGACGGCCTGGGTGTTGCTGTGCGAGGCCTCGGCACCCGCCGCGACGGTGGCGATGGTTTGCGTCATG
>JAPLOH010000149.1:13458-20644 GCA_026400845.1 Alphaproteobacteria bacterium | reverse complement strand
GGCGATGCCTCGGTGATCGGCGGGTTTCGCTACAGCGCGCTGCCGGCGGCGGCGGCGACGGGGTGGCTGGTGTGGGGGCAGTTGCCGGATGGTCTGGCCTTCGCGGGCATGGCGGTGCTGGTGGCCGCCGGGCTGTGGCTGATGCGAGTGGAGCGGCGCGCCGCGCATCGGTGATGCCCTTGCAGCGGTGCCGCTGCTCGGCCAATTTGGTTGGCAGGGAAACGCGAAAGGAAGCAGTCATGGCCTATCAACCCTTCGACCTCACGGGGAAGGTGGCGCTCGTCACCGGCGGCAATTCCGGCATCGGACTGGGCATGGCCCGAGCGATCGCTGAGGCCGGCGCGGATGTGGCGATCTGGGGCACCAATGCGGAGAAGAACGCGCGGGCGCGGGAGGCGTTGGCCGATACCGGGCGGCGTGTGCTGACGCTGGAATGCGATGTGGGGGACGAGGCGGCGGTGGATGCCTGTTTCCAGCGCACGCTCGATGAACTCGGCCGCGTCGATGGCTGTTTCGCCAATGCCGGGATCGGCGGCGGGCGGGCGACGCCGTTCGCGGAATACAGCACGGAGACCTGGCGGAAGGTGCTGCGGGTCAATCTGGACGGCGCGATGTTCACCTTCCGCGCGGCGACGCGGCACATGATGGCGCGTGGCGGCGGTGGCGCGCTGGTGGGCACGGCGTCGCTGGCGGCGATCGAGGGGGCGGCGCGCAATGAGCATTACGCGGCGACGAAGGGCGGCCTGGTCTCGATGATCCGCTCGCTCTCGGTAGAGCTGGCGCGCTACGGCATCCGTGCCAATTCGGTGCTGCCGGGCTGGATCGAGACCGACATGACCGCGAATAGCATCGCCAATGAGAAATTCGCCGGCAATGTGATGCCGCGCATCCCGATGCGGCGCTGGGGCACGGGGGCGGATTTCGGCGGCATCGCGGTGTATCTGATGAGCGACGCCAGCGCCTACCACACGGGCGATAGCTTCGTGATCGATGGCGGGTATTCGCTGTTCTAGCGCTATGGCCGGGAGGGGTGCCCCTCCCGGCCAGCAGACCTAGCTGACCAGGAAAATCTTACCAGGGTTCATGATGTTCTGCGGGTCGAGCGCCCGCTTGATGGCGCGCATGGTCGCCATTTTCACGGGGTCGGCGTAGTGGGCGAGTTCGCCGATCTTCTCACTGCCGATGCCGTGCTCGGCTGAGATCGAGCCGCCATAGGGGACAAGGGTGTCGTTCACCGCGCGGGTGACGGCGGCCTTGTACTGCTGGAAGGTCTCACGAGACATGCCCTCGGGGGCCTTAAAGTTAAAGTGAAGGTTGCCATCGCCCATGTGGCCCATCGGGCAGGAGCGGATCTCGGGCAGCACCGCCTTGGCGGCCGCCGTGGCGTCCACGATGAAGCGCGGGATCGCAGAACTCGCTACCGAAATGTCGTAACTCACCGCAGGTGCACCGTACCGCCCTGCCTCGGCGTGGGATTCACGGATGTGCCACATTGCCTTGGCCTGCTGGCTATTTTGGGCCAGCACTGCATCCAGCACCAAGCCACGTTCCATCGCATCAGCGAGGAACTCCTCCATCCGTGCCAACATCACCCCATCCTTTGGCAGCGACGACGACCATTCCATAAGCAAATAAAACTGCGAATCTCCGCCGGGGAGCGGATCGACTACACCTGGAATATTATGGAATACCCCGTTGAGGTTCGTGCGGTTCATCAACTCGCACGAAGTCACCGCGTCCTCCGACGCGATGTGTGCCTCGGACAACAGTTCCACGGCTGCCTGCGGATCACGGATGTTTATCCATGCAGTCGCGATGTCCTTTGGTTTCGGCCACACCTTTATCACCGCCTTGGTGATAATGCCGAGCGTGCCCTCGGCACCGATGAAGAGATGCTTGATGTCGTAGCCGGTATTATCCTTCTTAAGTGCCTTGAGGCCGTTCCACACCTCGCCCGATGGCAGCACTACCTCGAGCCCGAGCACGAAGCTACGAGTATTGCCGTAATGCAGCACCTGGGCGCCGCCGGCATTGGTGGAGAGGTTGCCGCCGATCATGCAGGAGCCCTGTGCACCGAGGCTGAGCGGCAGCAGCTTGTCATTGGCCGCTGCCAGTTCCTGCAAAGCCTGCAGTACGCAGCCAGCCTCGACCGTCATGGTTGAGCCGAGTGGGTCAACCTCGATCGCCCGGTTCATCCGCCCGAGCGAGACGACGATGCCGGTGTGGTTGCCATAGGGCGTAGCGCCGCCCATCAGCCCGGTATTGCCGCGCTGCGGCACGATCGCCACCCCCTCGGCGGCACAGAGCCGCACCAGGCCCGCGACCTCCTCGGTGGAGGCCGGGCGCGCGACGGCGGCGGCGGAGCCGGTGAGGGTGCCGCGCCAATCCGAGAGGTAGGACTTCATGTCCGACGGGTCGGTCAGCAGGCCCTTGTCGCCGAGCAGGTCGCGCAGGGCCTGGAGCAAAGCGGGGCTGGCCGGGGTTGTCGGAATCGTGGGGTTGGTCAGAACGTTCATGGCATCCCGTTATCTGGACATTTCCTGACGGTGATCCTGCCGTGCCCGGCCGCACATGTCACCCCTCAATCCCCGGCATATCCGGCCCGCTTGCGGGTCGTAGCGTCGGCGCCATAGGTTCACTGATTATCAGGGGAACCGGACATGCCAGCCACCACGTCAGCCCAGGCGCCGATCAAGGCCTGGCCGATCCTGTTCGGGGCCGCCCTGCTGCTGAGTCTCGCGCTTGGGCTGCGGCAATCGCTCGGGCTGTTCATGCTGCCGATGACCCAGGGAATCGGCGCCTCGGTGACCGATTTCACCCTCTCCATCGCGATCCAGAACGCGGTCTGGGGCGTCACCCAGCCCTTCGTCGGCGCAGCGGCGGATCGCTACGGGATGCGCCCGGTAGCGATCGGCGGGGCGCTGCTCTACATCGCTGGGCTCGCCTTCTCGGCCTTCGCCACCGGACCGCTGGCGCTCACGCTGGGCACGGGGCCGCTGATCGGGATCGCGCTGTCCTGCACCGCCGCCGCGCTGAATATGGCCGCCGCCGCCCGCGCCGTCTCGCCGGAACGGCGCAGCCAGGTGCTTGGCATGATCTCGGCGTGCGGTTCGCTCGGCACCTTCATCGCCGCGCCGCTGGCGCAGACGCTGATCGCCGGGCCGGGCTGGCGCTATGCGATGTATGCCTTCATCGCCCTCGCGCTCGTCATGCTGCCGGCTGCCTTCCTGATGGGCCGTGCCGACCGTATCCCGACGCCGCCGCGCCCAGGCGAGGCGAGTTCGACGCGGGAGGTGATCGCGGAGGCGCTGCGCCGCCCGGCTTTCCTGGTGATGGCCAGCGCCTATTTCGTCTGCGGGCTGCAACTGGTGTTCCTCACCACCCATTTGCCGACCTATCTGGCGATTTGCGGGATGGACCCGATGCTCTCCGCCGAGGCGATCGCGGTGATCGGCATCGCCAATGTCGCGGGCTCCTTTGGCTGGGGCTGGCTCGGCGGGCGGTTCCCCAAGCATGTGCTGCTCGGGCTGCTCTACACGCTGCGCAGCCTCGCGTTGGCCGCCTATTTCTTCTTCCCGCCCAGCCCGGCGACGACGCTCGCCTTCGCGGCTGTCATGGGGCTGCTATGGCTCGGCGTTTCGCCGCTGACCAGCGGAATGATCGCGAGCATGTTCGGTCTCCGCTACATGGCGACCATCAGCGGCATCGCCTTCATGACGCATCAGGTCGGCTCGTTCCTCGGCGCCTGGGGCGGCGGACTGATCTATGCCGCGCTGGGGTCCTATGACCGCGCCTGGCAGTTCGGCGTAGTGATCGGCCTGATTGCCGGGCTGTGCCAGATCGCCTTCGGGGAGGATCGGCGCCCTGCCGCGCCGGCGTTGCGCGAGGCGATGGCGTGAGGCCCTGAACGCAAACGCCCGGGCGGAGGGTTCCGCCCGGGCGCGCGTTGAACGCTGGAGTGGCCGTTAGCCGGCGGCTTTGACCGCACGCTGAGCAATCACGCCGCAGAGATGGGCGCGATATTCGGCTGAGGCGTGGATGTCGCTGTTGAGATCATCGGCGGAGGTGGCGACGCCCCTTAGCGCGTCGGCCGACCAGTTGGCCGCCAGTGCCGCCTCGAAGCCGGCATGGCGGAACACTCCGCCCTGCCCTGCCCCGGTGATCGCCACCCGCACGCCCGACGGCCCCTTGGCCACGAACACGCCGACCATTGCGTAGCGCGAGGCCGGATTCTTGAACTTCACATAGGCCGCCTTCGCCGGGATCGGGAAGGAGACCGAGGTGATCACCTCATCGGCCTCGAGCACGGTGGTGAACATGCCCTGGAAATAGTCATCCGCGGCGATGCTGCGCTTGGAGGTGGTGATGGTGGCCCCGAGCGCCAGCACGGCGGCGGGGTAGTCGGCCGCCGGGTCGTTATTGGCGAGGCTGCCGCCGATGGTGCCGCGATGCCGCACCTCCTTGTCGCCGATCAGACCGGCCAGTGCGGCCAGTGCCGGGATCGCGCGCTTCACCTCGCCCGAATTGGCCACGGTGATATGCGTGGTCATCGCGCCGATCACCACCGCGCTGTCGGTCACAGTGATGCCGGACAGGCCGAGGCCCGAAAGATCCACAACCACAGAAGGCTTGTTGAGCCGCTGCTTGAGCACGGGTATCAGCGTCATGCCGCCCGACATCGCCTTGGCGTCCTCCGCCCCGAGGGCGGCGACGGCGGCGGCGAGGGTGGCCGGCTTCTGGTATGCGAAATCGTACATCTCTGTTCTCCCTCACCCGGCCGCGCGGCCGTTGATGATCGACCACACCTTCTCGGCGGTGGCCGGCATGTTCATGTGGCGGATGTTGAGCGCGTCGCAAACAGCGTTGATTACCGCAGGCGGCGAGCCGATCGCCCCCACCTCGCCGCAGCCCTTCGAGCCGAGCGGGTTGTGGGTGCACATCGTGTTCTCGGTGCCGACGGTGATGTTGGTGAGATCATCCGCCCGCAGCATCGTGTAGTCCATGAAGGAGCCGGACAGCAGCTGGCCCGAAGCGTCATACGCCGCGTTCTCCAGCAGCGCCTGGCCGATGCCCTGCGCCACGCCGCCCTGCACCTGGCCCTCGACGATCATCGGGTTCACCACCCGGCCGACATCGTCCACCGCGTTGAAGTTGACGATCGCGACCACGCCGGTCTCAGGGTCGATCTCGACCTCGCAGATATGGCATCCGCCGGGGAAGGTGAAGTTAGCGGGGTCGTAGAAGGCCGTCTCGTCGAGGCCCGGCTCCAGGGTCTCGATCGGGTAGTTGTGCGGCACATAGGCGGTGAGCGCGATTTCACCGAGGGTCTTCTGCTTGTCGGTGCCGGCCACCGAGAACACGCCGTTCTTGAACTCGATGTCCTCGGGCGAGGCTTCCATCAGATGGGCGGCGATTTTCTTGCCCTTGGCGATGATCTTGTCCATCGCCTTGACCATCGCCGAACCACCGACCGCGAGCGAGCGGCTGCCGTAGGTGCCCATGCCAAAGGGGATCTTGCCGGTATCGCCGTGCACGATATCGACCTGGCTCAGCGGCACCCCGAGCTGGTCGGACACGAGTTGGGCGAAGGTGGTCTCGTGACCCTGGCCGTGGCTATGGGTGCCGGTGAACACCGAGATCGAGCCGGTGGGATGCACCCGCACATTCGCCACCTCATAGAGCCCTGCGCGGGCGCCGAGCGAGCCGACCACCTTGGACGGCGCGATGCCGCAGGCTTCGAGATAGGTGGAGACGCCGATGCCGCGCAGCTTGCCCTGCGCCGCGGCGGCCGCCTTGCGGGCGGGGAAGCCGGCATAATCGGCCGATTTCAGCGCCGCATCGAGGGTCGCGAAATAGTCGCCGCTGTCGTATTGCAGGGCGACCGGGGTCTGGTAGGGGAAGGCATCGCGCGGGATGAAGTTCTTGCGGCGGATCTCCACCCGGTCCATCCCCATGTCGAGCGCGATGGCATCGACCAGGCGCTCCAGCAGGAAGGTGGCCTCGGGGCGGCCGGCGCCGCGATAGGCGTCCACCGGAACGGTGTTGGTGAACACCGCCTTCACTTCGACGTAGATCACCGGCGTCGTGTAGGTGCCGGCGAGCAGGGTGGCGTAGAGGTAGGTCGGCACCGCGGGCGCGAAGGTGGAGAGATAGGCGCCCATGTTGGCAAGCGTGTGCACCTTGAGCGCGAGGAACTTGCCGTCCTTGTCGACCGCCATCTGCGCGGTTGAGACATGGTCACGGCCATGGGCGTCGGACATAAAGCTTTCGGACCGCTCCGCGGTCCACTTTACGGGGCGGCCGAGCTTGCCGGCGGCCCAGGTGACGATGGCTTCCTCTGCGTAGTGGTAGATCTTGGAGCCAAAGCCGCCACCCACGTCCGGGGCGACGACGCGCAGCTTGTGCTCGGGCAGGCCGAGCACGAAGGCGCCCATCAGCAGACGGATGACGTGCGGGTTCTGGCTGGTAGTGAAGAGCGTGTAGTCTCCGGTGTGGCGGTCGTAATCGCCAAGGGCGACGCGCGGCTCCATGGCGTTGGGGATCAGGCGGTTATTCTCGAGATCGAGGGTGACGACCTTGTGGGCGGTGGCGAAGGCCGCGGCCACCGCGTCGGCGTCGCCGAGGTGCCAGTCGTAGCAGAGATTGCCGGCCGCCTCGTCATGGACGATCGGTGCACCGGGCTTCAGCGCATCGGTGGTGGTGGCGATGCTCGGGAGGTCTTCGAGGTCGATCACCAGGAGCTCGGCGGCATTCTTCGCCTGCTGCTTGGTCTCGGCGATCACCACCGCGATCGGGTCACCGACATGGCGGACCTTGCCATGAGCGATCACCGGATGCTTCGGCTCCACCATCGGCGAGCCGTCCTTGTTGTGGATCTGCCAGCCGCAGGGCAGGCCGCCGATATTGGCGAAATCGTCACCGGTGTAGACGGCGACAACGCCCGGCGCGGCGAGCGCGGCCGAAGCGTCGATCGAGATGATGCGCGCATGCGGCCGGTCACTGCGCTTGATAACCATATGGGTCTGGCCCGGGCGGTTGATGTCGTCGGTGTAGTTGCCGCGCCCGGAGATGAACCGCAGGTCTTCCTTGCGGCGAACGGATGCGCCGATACCTTCGAATGGAGCGTTCATTTCAGTTCCTCCGCGCGCGCTTCACCCTAGGGGAGCACGCGCTTGATTTTACGGGA
>JAPLOH010000149.1:0-13432 GCA_026400845.1 Alphaproteobacteria bacterium | reverse complement strand
CGCGCTTGATTTTACGGGATTGCTCGGCAGGTGCTTACTCAGCAGCGGGGGCGTGCATGATGCCCTGCGCGGCATCGATCGCCTTGACGATGTTGTGGTACCCCGTGCAGCGGCAGAGATTGCCTTCCAGCCCGTGGCGGATCTCATCCTGGCTCAGCCCCAGCGGGTTGCTGTTCACCAGGTCGATCGCGGCCATCACCATGCCAGGGGTGCAGAACCCGCATTGCAGCGCATGATGCTCGCGGAACATCTCCTGCATCGGGTGCAGCGTGCCGTCAGCGGCCGCTAGGCCCTCGATGGTGATGACCTTCGCGCCATCGGCCTGAACGGCCAGCATGGTGCAGGACTTCACCGAGACCCCATCGACATGCACCACGCAGGCGCCGCACTGGCTGGTATCGCAGCCGACATGGGTGCCGGTCAGCCCGAGTTTCTCGCGCAACAGCTCGACCAGCAGGGTGCGCCCCTCGACCTCCACCGTCGCCGACTTGCCGTTTACCGTCAGCGTTACCTGAGGCATCGCCGTCCTCCTTTTCCAACGTTTCCCGATATGCGGGCCACCCGGCGCGAACCGGGCGGCAGACCGGCGCAAGCTGTCATTGCCGATCGGTCTGGTCAAGCGAAGTCTTTGAAATCAAAGGTCATGATATACGGAAGGGAACGCTGAAACCAAAATGAAACCGGGCTTCGTGCGGCAGCTCTGGGATGCTGTCCTTGAGGCTTCACCAAGCCGAGCAAAATCATGGCCTTCGTCTGCATCATTCCCGCCGTCCCCACCACGCAGCGTGACGACGATAACGTGCAAATCACCCGCTGGGATTTCGCGCCCGGCGCCATCACCGGCTGGCACACCCATGCCTGGCCCTATTTCGTCATCATGCTGACCGACGGGGTGCTCAAGGTCCATAACGGCACCGACGTGAACGGCACCGCGCTACAGACCGGGCAGGCGTACAACCGGGTGGCCGGCATTCAGCACGACGTGATGAACGGCTCGGACCACCCGATCGCCTTCGTGGAGATCGAGATCAAGCGGCCGGAGGCGCTTACCTTCGGGTAAGTACCCCCGGCGCCCGGCGTCAGGCCCCGGCGGCGTCGAGCGCCTGAGCGAGATCGGCGATGATGTCGTCGATATGCTCAATGCCGACGGAAAGGCGGATATAGCCGGGCGAGACGCCGGTGGCCGCCTGTTCCTCCTGGTTGAGCTGGCTATGCGTGGTGCTGGCGGGATGGATCGCCAGGCTCCGCGCATCGCCGATATTGGCGACGTGGTAGAACATCTTCAGGCTGTCGATGAACTTCTTGCCGGCCTCGACGCCGCCCTTGAGTTCGAAGCCGCACAGCCCGCCCATGCCGTGGGTGAGATACTGCTTGGTCCAGGCCGCGTCCTGCCCGGTGAGCGTCGAGGGGTGGATCACCCGCGAGACTTCCGCCCGCTTGCCGAGATACTCGGCCACCGCCAGCGAATTGGCGCAATGGGCCCGCATGCGCAGCGCCAGCGTCTCCAGCCCCTGGATGAACATGAAGGCGTTGAACGGGCTGAGCGCGGCGCCGAGATCGCGCAGCAGGGTCACGCGGGCCTTGATGATGTAGGCGATCGGGCCGAGCCCCTTCACCGCCTGCGACCACACCGCACCGTGGTACGACGGATCGGGCGTGTTCAGCAGCGGCTGGCGGGCGGGATGGGCCTCCCAGTCGAAATTGCCGCTATCGACGATGATGCCGCCGATCGAGGTGCCGTGGCCGCCGATGAACTTGGTCAGCGAATGGATCACCACCGCGGCGCCATGCTCGAAGGGCTTCACCAGCAGGGGGGCGGCGGTGTTGTCCATGATCAGGGGAATGCCGAGCGGCCGGCCGATGGCGGCGACCTCAGCGATGGGGAACACGCGCAGCTTCGGGTTGGGCAGGGTCTCGGCATAATAGGCGCGGGTCTTGTCGTCGGTGGCGCGCGCGAAGCCCTGCGGATCGGCCGGATCGACGAAGCGGACCTCGATGCCCTGATCCTTCAGCGTATTGGCGAAGAGGTTCCAGGTGCCGCCGTAGAGGTCGGTCGAGGCGACGATATTATCCCCGGCGCGGGCAAGGTTCTGCACCGCGAAGGCCGATGCCGCCTGGCCGGACGCCACAGCCAACGCCGCGACGCCACCTTCGAGCGCCGCGACCCGCTGTTCCAGCACGTCGGTCGTCGGGTTCATCAGACGGGTGTAGATATTGCCGAGTTCCTTGAGCGCAAACAGGTTCGAGGCGTGCTCGGTGCTGTTGAACTGGTAGGATGTGGTTTGGTAGATCGGCACTGCGACCGCGTTGGTCGACTGGTCGCGCCGCCAACCGGCGTGCAAAGCGAGGGTCTCGGGGTGTTTGCTGTGCATGGGAAGTCCTCCTTTGGGGTGGGTGTTTTATAGCATACTAATAGACTATGGATAGTCCGGCGAGGCGCCGCACCGCCGCAGCGTAGCCACGCTCCATGCGCGCCACGATCGCCTCCACCGGCTCGATGGCGCGGCTGGCGCCGACACCCTGGCCAGCGGCGAACAGTTCCAGCCAGCGCTTGGGCAGCGCGGCGTTGGAATCGTACTTCCGCTCATGCGGGGTGCCGAGATCGGCCGGGTCGATCCCTGCCTGCACCAGCGATGGCTTGAGCCAGGACGCGGGCGTGCCGCTGATCGCCGACGTCACCAGCAGGTCGTCGATGCTGGCGTCCACCACCATCTGCTTGTGCGCTTCAGGCGCGATGCTTTCGCTGGCGGGGATGAAGGCGGTGCCGACATAGACGAGGTCCGCCCCCGCCGCGATGGAGCCCGCCACCCCTGCCCCATCGGCAATCCCGCCGCCCACGATGACCGGCCCGTCGAACATCTCGCGGATGGTAGCGATGAAGGCGAAGGGCGAGAGGAAACCGGTATGCCCGCCGGCCCCGGCCGACACGCAGGCCAGCCCGTCGGCGCCCGCCGCCAGCGCCTTGCGGGCGAGCGGCAGCGAAATCACGTCAGCGACCACCTTGCCGCCGTAGCCATGCACCGTCTCGATCGCCGGGCGCGGACTGCCGAGCGCGGTGATCACCACCGGCGGGCGGTATTTGGCCACCAGCGCGAGATCCTCGCCGAGGCGGTTATTGGAGGAATGGGTGACGAGGTTGACCGCCCAGGGCCCGATCAGCGCCGCGGGATCGGCCGCCCGCGCGGCGGCGAGGCCCGCGGTGATGCTGGCCATCCAGGCGTCGAGTTCCTCGATCTTGCGCACATTGGGCGTCGGGAAGGAGCCCATGATGCCGGCGCGGCAGGCGGCGAGCACCAAATCCGGCCCCGAAACCAGGAACATCGGCGCCGCGCAGATCGGCAGGCGCATGGGGCCGAAGGGGGTGGCGTGCGGCATCTTGGGGCGGTCTCTCCGGGGCGAGGCTTGATTGATGCTGAGATGACCACACTTGCCCCCCGGCTTGCCAGTGTGGCACGCAACGCCTCTGCCCGGCCCGGAGCATGACCATGCCGACCCTGCGCCTCTTCGCCCTCCTCCTCGCTTTCGCGGCCTGCGCGGCACCCGCGATCGCGCAGACCAAGATCGTGTTCGGCACGGACTGGCTGGCCGAGGCGGAGCATGGCGGGTTCTACCAGGCGCTCGCCAAGGGGTTCTACGCCAAGCGCGGGCTGGATGTGACGATCCGCGCCGGCGGCCCGCAGGCCAATCCGGAGCAGGCCATCGCCACCGGCATCGTCGATTTCCAGATGACCTCCGGCAGCTTCGGCGTGCTGAACCTGGTGAAGCAGAACATCCCCGTCGTGGCGGTGGCGGCGCTGTTCCAGAAGGACCCGCAGGTGCTGATCTCCCATCCCGGCGCCGGGCACGACACGATTGCACAGATGGCGGGCAAACCGATCATGATCTCGGCCGGCGCGCGCAATGGCTGGTATCTTTTCCTGAAGGCGAAATTCGGTTTCACCGACGCGCAGATCCGCCCCTACAACTTCCAGCTCGCCCCCTTCCTCGCCGACCGCGGCGCCATCCAGCAGGGCTTCGTGACCTCCGAGCCCTTCCAGATCGAGCGCGCGACCGGCATCCGCCCGGTGGTCAACCTGCTCGCCGATAACGGGTTCACCAGCTACTGCGACCTCATCCTCACCCAGGCCAAGACCATCCGCGAGCGCCCAGAGATCGTGCGCGCCTTCGTGGAGGCCACCATCGAGGGGTGGTACTCCTACATCTATGGTGACCCCGCCCCCGGCAACGCGCTGATCCGCGCCGCCAACAAGGACATGACGGAGGACACCATCGCCTTCGCCATCAAGGTGATGCGCGAACGCGGCCTGGTGGATTCCGGAGACAGTCTCCAACTCGGCGTCGGCGCGATGACCGATGCGCGCTGGAAGGCCTTCTTCGATGCCGCCGTGGCGGCCGGGCTGCACAAGCCCGATCTCGGCTACAAGCGCGGCTACACGCTCGATTTCGTCAACCGTCGCCACGCGATCGAAATGCGCGCCCCGTGACGCTGGTCGCGCTGCGCGGCGTCGGCAAGACCTTCTCCAACGGCACCGAGGCGCTGCGCGGCGTCGATCTCGCGCTGGGCGCCGGCGAGTTCGTCAGCCTGCTCGGCCCCTCCGGCTGCGGCAAGTCCACCGCCCTGCGGCTGATCGCGGGGTTGGCCGAGCCGAGCGCCGGGCGGGTGGAATGGGCGCGGCGTGAGCGGCTCGGCTTTGTGTTCCAGGAGCCGACGCTGATGCCCTGGCGCACCGTGCTCGGCAACGTCCGCCTGCCCCTGCAAGTCGCCGGCATTGGCAAAAGCGAGGCCGCAGCGCGGGCGGAAGCCGCCTTGGCGCAGGTCGGGCTCGCTGGCTTCGAGGCGTCCTATCCACGCCAGCTCTCGGGCGGCATGAAGATGCGCGTCGCCATTGCCCGCGCTTTGGTCACCGGGCCGAATCTGCTGCTGCTCGACGAACCCTTCGCCGCGCTCGACGAAATCACCCGGTTGCGACTGAACGAGGATCTGCTCGGCCTCTGGGCATCTTCCGGCCTCACCGTCGCCTTCGTCACTCACAGCGTCTACGAAAGCGTGTTCCTCTCCACCCGCATCCTGGTGATGGCGCCGCGGCCCGGGCGGATCGTCGCCGATATCGCGCTGCCCGAGGCTGGCCCGCGCGACGAGGCCTATCGCACCAGCGCCCCCTACAACGAAGCCTGCCGAACCGTCTCGGCGGCGCTGAAGGCGGCGATGTCATGAGCCGCGCTGCGCGCTTCCTCCTGCCAACGCTCGTCGGCCTGCTCTTCCTGCTCGGCTGGGAAATCCTGGTGCGGGCCAACGACATCCCGCCCTATCTGCTCCCCGGGCCAATGGCGATCGCCCGCGCGATGGTGGAGGATTGGCCCAATCTCTGGGCCTCCCTGCTCGTCACCCTCGGCGTCACCTTCGCTGCCCTGGCGGCCGCGGTGATCGGCGGCGGCGGCCTCGCGCTGATTTTCGCGCAATCCCGCTGGATCGAGGCGAGCCTGTTCCCCTACGCCATCATCCTGCAGGTGACGCCGATCATCGCCATCGCGCCGCTGATCCTGATCTACGTGCGCGACGGGTTCCTGGCGCTGCTGATCTGCGCCTGGATCGTCGCCTTCTTCCCCGTGCTGTCCAACACCACGCTCGGCCTGCGCGCCGCAGATCACGGGCTGCTCGACCTGATGCGTCTAGCGGGAGCACGGCGCTGGCAGATCCTGTGGTATCTCCGCCTGCCCGCCGCGATGCCCTATTTTCTCGCCGGCGTGCGCATCGCCGGTGGGCTCAGCCTGATCGGCGCGGTGGTGGCGGAATTCACCGCGGGCACCGCAACCGCGGGCTCCGGCCTCGCCTATCGCATTCTCGAAAGCGGCTACCGGCTGGATATTCCAAAAATGTACGCCGCGCTCGCGCTGCTTTCGGTGGCGGGTATCGCTATCTACGCGGCGCTGGCTCTGGTCTCCTGGCTGGTATTGCGGCGATGGCACGAGAGTGAAGTCCGGCAGGAACTATAGCGGTCGGCCGATTGGGTTTTTGCCCAGTTTGTGAACAGTGAAGTTGCCCTCCAATACGCCCTTGCTCATAACCAGAATCCGTTCTGGACGTGGTCATTCCTGGACTGGGTTGCAAACCCGTTGGGGTAAGGAAGGCGCAGGCTGTGGCCGCTATCAGCCAGAAACAGGCGGCGGAGTAAGGAAGGGTCTTCTTGCTTTGAAAAGAAAGAAGCAAAGAAATTCTATCTACCTGAATTGTTATAAAAACTTATAAGACGCGACTGGATGTCCAAGGTTGGGCGTGCCGGGTTCGACGAAGGTGGGGTATGGCGGGCGTGAAGTTGACCCGCTTTGGTGGAGCCATCCAGGCTTTCACCGGAGGTTCATGCAATGCCCAAATCCCGCCCGCCCTACTCGGTTGAGTTTCGTCGTCAGATGATTGATCTAGTTCGCGCCGGCCGCGATCCGGAGGATCTTGCCCGGGAATTTGAACCGAGTGGGCAGTCGATCCGCAACTGGGTTGCCCGTGCCGACCGAAAGGTAGGGCTGCGGGAAGAGAAGGCTGCTGCTGCGGCATTCCCCGAACGCGACGAGCTGATCCGCTTGCGGCGCGAGAACAAGCAGCTGCGGCTGGAGCGCGACATTCTCTCTCGAGCCGCTGCCTGGTTCGCTCGCGAGACCGGAGTGGTGCCGTCCGGGTCTTCGAGTTCATGAGCGCGAACCAGGCTGACTTCCCGATTGCGACGATGGCGCGCGTGCTCGGCGTGTCGGAGGCCGGCTACCACGCCTGGCGCGGGCGGCCTCCATCGGCGCATACGCTCGCCGATGCGGCGCTCCTGAAGCGGGTGCGGACTGTGCACGCCAGTTCGCGCGAAACCTACGGCGTGCCGCGGGTGCATGCCGAACTGCGAGCCGGCGGGCAGCGCCACGGACGCAAACGCATCGCGCGGCTGATGCGGGCGGCCGGACTGGCCGGCGCCAGCCGCCGGCGCCGTGGGGTGACGACGACGCGGCGGGACAAGGACGAACGGCCGGCGCCCGACCTGGTCGACCGCAATTTCACAGCGTCGCGGCCGAACCAGCTCTGGGTCGCCGACATCACCTTTGTGCCGACGGCAAGCGGCTTCCTCTATCTCGCCGTGGTTCTGGATGCATGGAGCCGCAAGATCGTCGGCTGGGCGATGGCGAACCACCTGCGCGCCGAACTGGTGCTGGACGCTCTTGAGATGGCGATCGGCCAGTGTCGCCCGGGCAATGTCATCCACCACAGCGATCAAGGCAGCCAATACACCTCGCTGGCATTCGGCAATCGCTGCCAGGAGGCGGGTGTGCGGCCTTCCATGGGCTCGGTCGGCGATGCCTACGACAACGCCATGTGCGAGAGCTTCTTCGCCACCCTCGAACGCGAACTGCTGGATCGCCGCCGCTTCGCCTCTCAGGCCGAGGCCAAGATGGCCTGCTTCAGCTTTATCGAGGGCTGGTACAACCCCGTCCGTCTCCATTCAGACCTGGGCTACCGCTGGTCAATGGCATACGAAGCTGCAATGGAGACAACCACCACGGAAACGTAATTACCCAAGTCCCCAGACACTCCACGAAAACGGGGCAACTTCAGAGATCAAGGCGTCACCACAGCGGCGACTGGCCGCGCCGTTAGAGTTGAACATGCCCGGAGCGGCTGTGCTGCGATTTTCCGAGCGTCAGGGTGCAGTCATTTTTTATACCTATCTTGGGATTCCGCAAACACCGCACCCCCAAGCCCGCCAACCATAAAGCCACCAAGCACCCCTAGAACCCCGGCGAAGCCCGCGCCTAAGTGCATCCCCAAAAGGCCTTGAGCAACATGAAATCCGATATACGCGCCAACAAATGGCATAGCTATCCACACAGCAAACGCCCACATCGGAATATCGTTTGCTTCTCCGGAACTAGAGGATGATGCAGCTGGCTGCGGTTGGCCACAGTGCGGGCAGCGGCTGGCTTTCGGGCTAACGAGACCATCGCAATAACTACACTCCGCCATCTTTCCTCCACTGTCATGCAGACAATCCAAATATCATCCTGCCCGAATTTTCCGAGCTAACTATGGCAATGTGGGATGCAGCCTCCCCACATTAGACTTGTTGCGAAAGTCTGCGGCCTAATTTGACCACCAGTTGGTGGCTCCGGGCCAATCTGTCGGCCTCATCAGAGTGGCATGAACCCCGCTTCGATGTTCACCAGTCCCGCGATGATCGACGTTTTGGTGTGATGGGTGTCGCGCGGGTTGCGGAAGCGTTCGGCCACGATGCGGAACCGTTTGGTCCGGCCGATGCGGTGCTCGACAGCCACGCGGAAGCTGCCCAGGCCTCGGTTGTAGTCCTTCTCCTCGTCGTTCAGTTTCCCGCCCTTGGACTTCTTGTAGGGCGTCTCCAAGCTGGCGTGCTCGCGCTCGTAGCCTTGATAGGCGCTGTCGGCATAGACGCGCGCAGCTTTCGGCAGCTTCGGCCCCTCGCGGCGGATGGTGAGATCGTGGCGGCTGCCAGGATGAGAATCCGAGACGCTGGCGATGCGCCCCTGGCCAGTGACGACGTATTCGGTCTTCAGCGTGTGGCGCTTCTTCTTCCCTGAGTAGTGCGCGCGCTGCACGCCGTCCGCGCCCGGCCGCTCGATCGGCTGCTCGGTGCAGTCCACGATCAGTGCCTCTGCCTCCCGACGCGTGATATTCGGGTCGCGCCGGACCCCGAACAGTGGCTGTGCGTGCCTCTCGATCCGCCGGATCGCCCGGCAGATCACGCTGCGATCCACCTTCCAGAAGAAGCCGATGAACTCCTGGGTGACGTAACAGCGGTAATACAGCAGCATGATGAGCAGATGATTCTCCAGGCCGCCGACTTCCCAAGGGCGGCCGGACTTTGCCTTGTGCCGCTCGGCGGCCTCCCAGGGCGTGCGGAGTTGCGCGACCATCCGATCGAACGTGACGACGCTCACGCCGGTCAGGCGGCGAAAGCAGGTGCTGCGACGAAGCTGGGAGGCGGACAAAGCATGCGCCACGTCTGGGGCTCCTTCTCAATGAAGGAGTCCTATGAATCCTATCCACCCGTGATCTGGGAATCCCCTGATTTCATATCGATTCCGCGCCGCGGTGGGCCGACTTCCGCAACAGGTCTAATACTGGAATCCGCAGATCGTATTCAGCAAGGACGGGCAGAGGGCGGATATTGTTGCGGGTATCGCCCAGCTTGCGAATTCAACAGGTCTGCAACAATTTTTGCCTGCCGAATATGAGAAAGCACTCTTGGCCCTCGTCAGCTACCGCAACAACATGTTCCACAACGGGTTTGAATGGCCGCCCGAGACGCGCGAGAAATTTTCTGCTCGGATCAAGAATGACGGGTGGCCAGGCAACTGGTTTACGCAGGCCACGCGCGGCGATGTACCGTGGGTGTTCTACATGAGTGATGATTTCGTAGCCAAATGTCTTGAACTGATTGAGAAAGTTCTTGATGGTGTTGGAAAATTGCTTGAGCGTGGTGAAACAGAGCAGATTTGATCTGATTTTGGAGACAGGGGTTCCATGGCGGCAACAGGCATCAACGGCGAGGATCGACTAGTCCAGGCGACCTTCGCCGCGCACGTGGAAAAGGAGCTCGGCTGGGAGAGTGCATACGCCTGGAACGACGAGACCTTCGGACCAACCGGCACGTTCGGGCGAGCCGACACGCAGGATGCGGTGCTCACGCGAGACTTACGCGCCGCCCTCATCCGGCTGAACCCCGACCTGCCTCAGGTGGCCATCGACGAAGCGCTGCGCGTCCTCTCGGTCACCGACTTCAGCCGCTCAATGGTGCAGCACAACCAGGATTTCACCCGCCTGCTACGCAATGGCGTGCCTGTCCATTACCGCGACACCTCAGGCCGCACCCGCGACGGCCGCGCCCGTGTGATCGACTTCGACAACAAACCTGGCAGCAACCGCTTCCTGGCTATCCGCGAACTGAAGCTGCAAGGACTGCGCACGCCAAACTATAACTGCCGTGCGGACCTCGTATGCTTCGTCAATGGCTTGCCGCTTGTCTTCATCGAACTGAAGGCAGTCTACAAGAACATACGCGCCGGTTTCGACGGCAATTTGCATTGGTATATGGACGAGAATGTCATCGCCCATGCCTTCCATCACAATGCCTTTCTGATCGTCAGCAACGGCCACCGGGCGCGATATGGCTCCATCACCAGCGGATGGGATCATTTCGCCGAGTGGAAGCGCCTGGACGAACGCGACAAAGGCAAGCTAGACGCCGAAATGCTGCTGGACGGCATGCTCGCCCCGGACCGGCTTCTGGACATCGTCGAGAACTTCATCCTGTTCGACGAAAGCAAGGCCGGCGCGACCCGCAAAGTGGTGGCCCGCAATCATCAGGTGCTCGGCGTCAATCTCGGTGTCGCCTCCGTGGCACGCCAGGAGGCGTTGAAACGTGAATTCCCACCCGAGTTGCGCCTAAGGCACCGTGTCATCGAGTTGCCGCTGGAACGCCGCGCCATCGCCGACGAGAAGCGGCTTCTGGCGGCGCAGGATGCCGATCCATCGATGACGGCCCTGCCTTCATTCATCCCCGAAGGTCCGGTGGCGATCATCGAGCGGGCGCACCCCGATCTCGGCCGCCTCGGCGTGTTCTGGCACACGCAGGGCAGCGGCAAGTCGTACTCCATGGCGTTCTT
The DNA here is from genome assembly GCA_026400845.1 of Alphaproteobacteria bacterium. Classification (GTDB taxonomy): domain Bacteria; phylum Pseudomonadota; class Alphaproteobacteria; order Acetobacterales; family Acetobacteraceae; genus CAIYPH01. Next base: position 2,761 of record JAPLOH010000149.1, on the reverse strand, counting down.
CGCTGAGAAGGTGCGGCGGAAAGTCCCTGGCAATTTCACCTTCCTGCTCATGACTGACCGCAATGACCTGGACAGTCAAATCTACAAGACCTTCGTAGGCTGCGCCGTCGCCGACAACGAGACGCCACGTGCGGCGTCGGGGGCGGACCTGAAGCGCGTACTGAAGGAGAATCACCGCTACGTCTTCAGCCTGATCCACAAATTCAACCAGGATGTGAACCCGTCCGAACCCTACAGTGAGCGCGACGACATCATCGTGATTTCTGACGAGGCACATCGGACCCAGTCTGGTCGGCTGGCCCGCAACATGCGCCTGGCCCTGCCGAACGCAGCCTTCATTGGCTTCACCGGCACGCCGCTGTTCAAGCAGGATCAGATCACCCGGCGCATCTTCGGCGAGTATGTCTCGCGCTACGACTTCAAGCGGTCAGAAGAAGACGGAGCCACCGTCAAGCTCGTCTACGAGAACCGCGGCGAAAAACTGGGTGTGGCGCATCTCGATCTCAACGACCGCATTGCGGCCAAGGTCGAGGAAGCCGAACTCGACCCGGACCAGCTGGCCTTGCTCGAAAAGCTGCTCGGCAAGGACTACGAGGTCATCACCGCTGACGAGCGGCTCGATAAGATCGCCGCCGACTTCGTTGAGCACTGCGCGACGCGGTGGGAATCAGGCAAGTCGCTGTTCGTCTGCATCGACAAGATCACCTGTGCGCGGATGCACCAGTTGATCGTGCCGCGGTGGAAGGCAAAGGCGGCCTCAGTCCGGGCCGCGGGGGAGGCGAAGAAGGCACAGGCAGCAGCGGCGGCTGATCCGGATGAGCGCAAGGCGGTCCAGGAACAGGCGACGAAGCTTGTGGCCCAGGCGGACTGGCTCGACGAGACGATTGTCGAGATCATTATCAGCGAAGCACAAAACGAGGTGGGCGACTTCAAGAAGTGGGGATTCGACATCATCCCCCATCGCGCACTGATGAAGCAGGGCTTCGATCTGGCAGATGGCAAGCGGGTGGACGTCGAGACGGCTTTCAAGAACCCGACGCACCCCTTCAGGGTGGCCATCGTATGCGCCATGTGGCTGACCGGGTTCGACGTAGAGTGCCTCTCGACCCTCTACATCGACAAGCCGATGAAGGCCCACACGCTCATGCAGGCCATCGCACGGGCGAACCGTGTCTATCCTGGCAAGGATTTTGGGCTGATCGTGGACTATAACGGGATGCTCGCGAGCCTGAGGGCGGCGCTTGCGCAATATGCGCTGGGCGATGACGGCTCGGGTAACGAGGAGATCGTCGCGCCGATCGAGGAGCGCGTTCAGGCGCTGATTGAAGGCATCGAAGCGACCGAAGCGCACCTCCGCGGGGTCGGCTTTGACCCGGCTTCGCTGATCGGGTCAAAGGGCTTCGTCCGCATTAAGGGCCTCGCTGACGCTGTCGAGGCGGTCTATTTGACGGACGAATCCAAGCGCAGGTTCGAGATACTGGCACGGCAGGTCTTCATTCGCTTTCGGTCACTTTTGATGGAACCGACTTCGTTCGTGTATGCTGAGCGGCACGACAACATCGAGGCGATTTACAAGAAACTGACGGAGCGGCGCGACACCGCCGATGTGACCGAGTTGCTCAAGGAACTCCATCGGATCGTGAACGAGGCAATCCGCACACAGACGCCGGGCGCGGACCAGGCTGCCGGCGTTACCTTCGACCTCAGCCAGATAGACCTCGAACGGCTCCGCGATGAGTTCGCCAAGAAGGTCGCGCACAAGGCGACGGCGATCCAGGACATCCGTGACATCGTCGAACAACAACTCGCGGCGATGCTAGCGCGCAACCCAATGCGCATGGACTACCAGATCAAATACGAGGAGATCGTCGTGGCCTATAATCAGGAGAAGGACAGGACGACGGTCGAGGAGACCTTCCGTCGGCTCGTCGAACTGGTGAATAGCCTCGACGATGAGCAGAAACGCGCAGCACGGGAGGGACTTCGGGAGGAAGAGTTGGCGATCTTCGATCTCCTGCAAAAGGACGGCCTGGACAATGCCGACCGGGAGAGGGTCAAACAGGCGAGCAGGAATCTTCTTTCATCCCTGAAGGCGCGGTTGGCGGCACTCGACCGATTCTGGGAGAAAGAGCAGACGAAGGCCGATGTTCGGGTGTTCATCCTGGACGAGGTGTACACGGGCTTGCCCACGCCCCCGTTCACGGCAGAAGAAAAGGAACTGGTTGCTGCCAACGTCTATGCGCATGTCTGGCAGCAAGCGATGAGTGGGAACTACCCAAGTGCGGCGTAGCTATGCGATCTCACGACATGGTGGCTGTTTCTCGTTGCGACGCCTCTCTCTGGGCAGACAGGCAGCGACTATTCGAGCCCCGCTCCAACAGACCGAAAATGACCGCCGAAGTCATCAGGCGGTCATCAGGTTTATATGATTGAAAATAATGAATATTCTGAACCGTAGTGGATCACGCCAGTGCAGAGGTTCGGAGAGAAATCGCCCTTAGAGAGCGATTTTCGAGCCCAGAGCCACAAAACCGGTCAACAGGCCCTCTCGGAAAACCGCAGGAAACCTGTGCCTCACGGCGCTACCGGTCTAGCCGGAGAGTGCGACTCGAAAATGAACTGGCGGAGAGGGTGGGATTCGAACCCACGGTACGCTTGCACGTACAACGGTTTTCGAGACCGTCACAATCGGCCACTCTGTCACCTCTCCGAGTAGCGCGGCGGGTTATAGGTAATGCCGGGGGGCGCTGCAATGGGTTGT
>JAPLOH010000250.1 GCA_026400845.1 Alphaproteobacteria bacterium | reverse complement strand
CCGTCGTCTGCGCACCGCCGCCGCCGCCGCCGCCGAACTCGCCGGCGATCCCGCTGGGTGACACGCCGCCGCCATAGCCGATTGTGTAGGAACTTACGGTCTGCCCGCCGGCCGCACCACCGCCGCCACCGCCGACAACATTGGGGAAGATACCGCTGACTGCGATACCATAGGTGCCGCCCGCGGCCTGGGCGCCGAATCCGCCGCCGCCGCCACTGCGCCGCGCGACGCCCGTGCCGCCGCCGCCGCCCATGCCGCCGCCGCCACCACCGGCATTGCCATTGCTTACGGCATAGGCGCCGAACACGGAGCCGCCGCTGCCGCCCACCGCGGTGTTCAACTGGAAGAAGCTGTTGGTCAGCGTCGCTGTCGCGCCCGCCGCCACGAACAGGCCACCGCCGAGCCCGGCACCGCCGCCACCACCGAATTTTGTTCCGTAGCCGCCATTGCCGCCGACCGCGACACCGTCGGTGACGGTGAGGTTCTTGATCTGCAGCGATCCGCCAACGAGCGTCAGGACGCGGCCGACCGACACGGCATCGAGAATCTGGCCCGCGCCGTCGAGGACGATGGTGCTTCCGGTATCGACGTTGATCGCCGGCAGTTCGGTCGAAAGTGCGATTGCCCCGCCGGCGAGGCCCGTGGCGAAGGTGATGTGGTAGACTTGGTTCTTGGCCTGGTCGAGGCCGCCGATCGACATCTGGCTGATCGCCTTCGCCAGATCGTCGGCGTTGGAGACGGTGATGTTGGTCTGCAGGCCGATGACGTTGGTGCCGCCATGGCCGTCATCCGCCACCTGGGCGTCACCGTTAAGCAGCCCGGTGAGGAACAACGTCTTGGTGATGCCACCACTCTCCACTGTCAAGAGAGCGTTCTTCACCGTCGCGGTGGCGCCGGCAACGAAGGGCAGTTGGGTGATGTCCACCGTGTCGGTCGGGCCGAGCAGGTCGATCTGGTTGGCCGGCATCGCGACGCTGTCGATGCGCAGCGTGCCGGCGCCGAGGAAGTCGATCAACGATGTGCCCGCGGACGTCTGCTGGGTGAGTTCGAGCGTGCCGTTGTCCTGCAGGCGGATGCCGCCCGAGAGCTTGCTCGACCCGGTGAGCTGAACGAGGCCGCCGCCGCCGACATTGATCGTCGATTTGGGCTGGATGCCGCCAAAGGCAGTGAAATCGCTGTCGATCGCGCCGCCGACGACGATCGTGTCGCCGGGCGTCGGGAACAAATTGAACTGCTGCGCGCCGTTGAGATAAACGCCCGAGCCGAACGCCTTGCCGGGTTGCGCGCCGTTGGTGTTGCTGGTGCCCGGGATCACGCCCGCCGCGCCTTGGGTCGTCGTGCCCGCGAGCAGGGTGCCGCTCTGGAAAATGATCTGGCCGCCGGTCTGGATGAAGATGTCGCCGCCGGCCGCCATGCCGCCGCCGCCGGTCACCCCGCCGCCATTGCCGCCGCCGAGCCCGCCGAGCGCGTTGCCGTTGCCGCCGCCGCCGCCGAACCCGCCGATGCCACCCTTCACGCCGCCGCCGCCGCCGCCACCGCCGAACCCGCCGGCCAGCCCGGTGCCAGCGGCACTCGCGCCGCCACCGCCACCGCCAAAGCCGCCGGCAATGCCGCCGTTGGCCCCGGCACCCGGCGACACGCCGCCGCCGCCACCACCCGCCTGGGCGCCACCGAAGCCGCCGCCGCTCGCATTATTGGCGGCCGCAACACCTTGGATGATCCCGGCGGTGCCTGCAGCGCCGCCAGTTCCGCCGGCGCCGACCCCGCCCGGTCCGCCAACGCCGCCGCCACCGCCCGGCCCCGTCACCGACGCCGTGCCGCCATTGCCGCCCAGACCACCGCCGCCGCCGCCTTGCGCGCCGGAACCGAACACGCCGCCGCCGCCGGCACCGCCGATCGCCGCGTTGTTGGCGAAGTTGGTGTGGATGAGCGTCACCGTGCCCGAAGCACCGACGAACAGCCCGCCACCCAGCCCGGCACCACCGCCGGCACCACCGCCGCCGACGCCCGCGCCGCTGGCGAAGGCGTTGCCGCCATTGCCGCCCTTGGCCAACCCGTTGGCGATGGTGATGTTGTTGAGCGTCACCGATCCGGTCTGGACGAACAGGCCGCGCGCCACGCCGCCGCCGTCGAGCGTCTCGCCGTTGCCGATGATGGTGAGCGAACTGCCGCTCATCAGATTTACCGCCAGCGCATTCTGGCTCAGCGTCAGCGATCCGTTGGGCAGGCCCGGTGCCAGGGTGATGGTGTAGGGCGTGTTGACGGCCGAATAGATGCCGCCGATGTCCATCTTGGCGAGCGCGTCGTTGAGCTCGGTCTCGTTGTGCACGAGATAGGAGGTCGGCGTGCCGGTCACCTTGGTGCCGCCGGTGCTGTCCGTAGAGATCGCCACCGTGCCGTCGGGCAGGCCGGAGACTTTCAGCGTTTCGACCGTTCCGTTGGAGGTGACCGTCAAGGTCCCGCTGCTGATCACCGCGGTGGCGCCGAGCACGAAGGTGAGCGAGGGCAGATCGAGCGTCGAGGTCGGGATGAAGCCGGTGAGCTGGTTGGTCGGCATCGTAGTGCCGTTGACCCGCAGCATGCCGGGCCCGGTGAAGACGATGTCGCCGGTGCCGGCCGCCGCGGGGTTGGAGAGCTCGAGCGTGGCCTGCGCGCTGAGCGTGGTGCCCCCGGTGAAGCTGCTGGCCGCCAGCAGCTTCACGGTGCCGCCGGCGTTAAGGACCAGGCTGCCGGCGCCGCCAGAGGCGGCAATGGAGCCGTTCAGGTCGGCGATTGCATCGCCGATCGGGACCGTGGTGCCGACGGCCGGGCTCAGGGTGACGG
>JAPLOH010000265.1:4485-8348 GCA_026400845.1 Alphaproteobacteria bacterium | reverse complement strand
GGTCTCGAGCGTGGTGCGCTTGATGAAGCCGTCCCGCGTGATGGTGACGACCATCTGGCCGGGCTCGATCAGGCTCTCGTCGTCCTGGTCGGCGAGGCCTTCCACGATATCGGTCATCCGCGGGCTGGCGATGTCGGCGCGGACTTCGTGCAGTTCGGCCTGCATCACATCCATCCGGCGCGGGCGGGACGCGATGATGGCGAGGAGTTCACTGATGCGGGCGGCGACCTCGCCCATTTCCGCGCCGATCTTTTCGCGTTCCAAGCCGGTGAGGCGTTGCAGGCGAAGCTCAAGGATGCCGCGCGCCTGCTCCTCGGTGAGCGCGACGGTGCCGTCATCGGCAATCTGGTTGCGCTCGTCCTCGATTAGTTCGAGCAGCGGGCGGACGTCGGCGGCTGGCCAGGCGCGCGCCATCAGCGCGGCGCGCGCGGTCGCGGCGTCGGGGCTGGCGCGGATCAGGGCGATGACGTCGTCGATATTGGCCACCGCGAGCCCAAGGCCGACAAGGAGATGGGCGCGCTCGCGTGCCTTGCGCAGGTCATGCCGGGCGCGGCGGAGGATGACCTCCTCGCGGAAGCGGATGAAGACCTCGAGGGCGTCCTTCAGCCCCATCATGCGGGGCCTGCCGCCATCGAGCGCCAGGGAGTTCACGCCGAAGCTGATTTGTAGCTGGGTGAAGCGGAACAGATGGTTCAGCACCACCTCGGGCGTGGCGTCGCGCTTCATCTCGATGACGATGCGCATGCCCGAGCGGTCCGACTCGTCGCGCAGGTCGGAAATTCCCTCCACCTGCTTGGCCCGCACCAGTTCTGCGATGCGCTCGAGCAGGGTGGATTTGTTCACCTGGTAGGGGATTTCGCTGACGATGATGGCGAAGCGGTCCTTGCGGATCTCCTCGATCTCGGTACGGGCGCGCAGCACGATGGAGCCGCGACCGGTCTCGAAGGCGCTTCGAATGCCGGAGCGGCCCAGGATCAGCCCGCCGGTGGGGAAATCCGCGTGATGTCGGGGTTTGCGATGATCGCCAGCGTGGCGTCGATGATTTCACCGGGGTTGTGGGTCGGGATATTGGTCGCCATCCCCACCGCGATGCCGCCGGCGCCGTTGATCAGCAGATTGGGGAACGTCGCGGGCAGCACCCGTGGTTCCTCGGCCGATTCGTCATAGGTCGGCATGAAATCGACCGTGTCGCGGTCGATATCGGCCAGCAGGTACATCGCCGCCTTGGACAGGCGCGCCTCAGTGTAGCGCATCGCCGCCGGTGGATCGCCGTCCACTGAGCCGAAATTGCCCTGCCCGTCGATCAGCTTCACGCGCATCGAGAAGGTCTGCGCCATGCGCACCAGGGCGTCATAGATCGCCGAGTCGCCGTGCGGGTGGAAGTTGCCCATCACTTCGCCGACCATCTTGGCGGATTTGCGATAGGGCTTGTCCGGCGTGTAGCCGCCCTCGTTCATGGCATGCAGGATGCGCCGGTGCACCGGCTTCAACCCGTCTCGTGCGTCGGGCAGCGCGCGGCTGACGATGACCGACATCGCGTAGTCAAGATAGGAGCGACGCATTTCGTCTTCGAGCAACACCGGCTGATAGTCAGGCGGAATGCCTGATCCGCGTGCGGGATCGTCGGGCGGTGTGTCGCTCAAGTCAGGCTCGATTCAATGGGGGTGTGAGAAAACGCCAGGCCGGGCAAGGGATCAGAACGGGATCTCGTCGTCGAGATCGCCCTTGGGGGCATCCCATGAGGGGCGCGCACCACCGCCCGCCCCCTGTTTCGCCGCGGGCGCCGCACGCTCGCGCGGCTGATATCCGCCACCCCCTGCGTCGTCACCGCCGGCGCTGTCGCTTCTGTTGTCAAGCAACGTCAGCTCGCCACGGAAGTTCTTCAGGACGACCTCGGTGGTGAACTTCTCGACACCGGACTGGTCCGTCCATTTCCGGGTTTCGAGCGCGCCTTCGACGTAGACGCTGCGGCCCTTGCGCAGATACTTCTCCGCGATTTCGCCGAGCTTGTCATTGAAGATGACAATGCGATGCCACTCGGTGCGTTCCTTGCGCTCACCCGAGGCACGATCGTTCCACGTCTCGCTGGTCGCCAGCGTAAAGCTGACGATTTTTGAGCCGGCCTGGGTGCTGCGAACCTCGGGGTCCTTGCCAAGCCTGCCGACCAAAATCACCTTGTTGACCGATCCGGCCATGCGCGCTGTTCCCGTTCCTGTGCCCGATCATGGGCGTGTCACATTATAGCCCACCCGGCCCCGAGGGGCCAGAGCGCCCGACGAGCCGACGCATGGGTCGCGGGCTTTCCTTCTTGGCCGGCACACGCCATATAGAAGGAACATCACAAGAACACAACTTCGATTCCCGGGTTCCCGGGTTCACCGCAAGGATTCCAGGATGGCCGGCTCGATCCGTGTTCGCGGCGCCCGCGAACACAATCTCAAGAACGTGGACGTCGAGATCCCCCGTGACTCGCTGGTGGTGATCACTGGCCTGTCGGGATCGGGGAAGTCGTCGCTGGCGTTCGATACCATCTACGCCGAGGGGCAGCGCCGCTACGTCGAGAGCCTCTCGGCCTATGCGCGGCAGTTCCTCGAGCTGATGGGTAAGCCCGACGTGGACTCGATCGAGGGGCTGTCGCCGGCGATTTCGATCGAGCAGAAAACCACCAGCCGCAACCCGCGCTCCACCGTCGGCACGGTGACCGAGATCCATGACTACATGCGCCTGCTGTGGGCGCGGGCTGGCGTGCCCTATTCGCCGGCCACTGGCCTGCCGATCGAGGCGCAGACGGTGAGCCAGATGGTGGATCGGGTGCTGGCGATGCCCGAGGGCACGCGGCTGCTCTTGCTGGCGCCGGTGGTGCGCGATCGCAAGGGCGAATACCGCAAGGAACTCGCCGAGTTGCAGCGGCGCGGCTACACGCGGGTGAAGGTGGACGGCACGCTCTACGAAATCGGCGAGGTGCCGGCGCTCAACCGCAAGACCAAGCACGAGATCGAGGCGGTGGTGGACCGGGTGGTGGTGCGGGACGGGATGGCGCAGCGGCTCGCCGATAGTTTCGAAACCGCCTTGGCGCTGTCGGACGGTATCGTCTACGCCGAGAATGCTGATGGGGGCGAGCGGACCGTTTTTTCGTCTCGTTTCGCCTGCCCGGTCAGCGGCTTCACAATCGAGGAGATCGAGCCGCGGTTGTTCAGCTTCAACTCGCCGCACGGAGCCTGTCCGGCCTGCGACGGGCTCGGGCAGGAGAGTTTCTTCGATCCCGCGCTGATCATCCCGGACGAACGGCGGCCACTCAATGATGGTGCCGTTGCGCCTTGGACGGGCGCCCAAAGCCCGTACTACGATCAGACGCTGCAATCCCTGGCGCGACACTTCAAGGTGACGACCGCGACCGCATGGCGGGATCTACCGCCGCGGGTCTGTGAGGCCATCCTGCACGGCACCGGCGATACTCCGGTGGAGTTCACCTACAAGGACGGTGTGCGGCAGTACACCGTCACCAAGGCGTTCGAGGGCGTGGTGAAGAACCTCGACCGGCGCTGGCGCGAGACCGACAGCGCCTGGGTCCGCGAGGAAATGAGCCGGTATCAGGCGCAAAAGCCCTGCGCGGTCTGCGTCGGCGCCCGCCTGCGGCCCGAGGCCCTGGCGGTGAAAGTCGCCGGCCACCACATCGCCGCCGCCTCGGAGTTGTCGATCCGCAAGGCGCTCGCCTGGTTCGCCACCGTGCTCGATACCCTCACGCCGCAGCGCCAGGAGATCGCGCGGCGTATCCTCCGCGAAATTCTCGATCGCCTGCAGTTCCTGGTGGATGTCGGGCTCGATTACCTGACGCTTGCCCGCGGCTCGGCCACTCTGTCGGG
>JAPLOH010000265.1:0-4452 GCA_026400845.1 Alphaproteobacteria bacterium | reverse complement strand
GCGGCGAGAGCCAGCGCATCCGCCTCGCCTCGCAAATCGGCTCCGGCCTCACCGGGGTGCTCTACGTGCTGGACGAGCCCTCGATCGGCCTGCACCAACGCGACAATGAGCGCTTGCTGGTGACGCTCCGGCGGCTGAAATCGCTCGGGAATACCGTGCTGGTGGTCGAGCACGACGAGGACGCCATCCGCGCCGCCGACTATGTGATCGACATGGGGCCGGCGGCCGGCATTCATGGCGGCCACATCATCGCCGAGGGCACGCCGGCCGAGGTGATCGCCAACACCAACTCCATCACCGGCGACTATCTCTCCGGCCGCAAGCGCATCCCGGTGCCGGCAATGCGCCGCCCCATGCAGAAGGACCGCGTGCTGCGGGTGGTCGGTGCGACCGGCAACAACCTCAAGGACGTCACCGCGACCTTCCCGCTCGGCACCTTCACCTGCATCACCGGCGTCTCCGGCGGCGGCAAATCCACCCTCGTGGTCGATACGCTCTACAAGGCTGCCTCGCGCCGGCTGATGGGCTCGGGCGAGGTGCCGGCGCCGCATGCTCGCATCGATGGGCTGGAGCAGCTCGACAAGATCATCGACATTGACCAGTCACCGATCGGCCGCACCCCCCGCTCCAACCCCGCCACCTATACCGACCTCTTCGCCCCCATCCGCGACTGGTTCGCCGAACTACCGGAGAGCCGGGCGCGCGGCTACAAATCCGGCCGCTTCTCCTTCAACGTGAAGGGCGGCCGCTGCGAGGCGTGCCAGGGCGACGGGCTGCTGAAGATCGAGATGCACTTCCTGCCCGACGTCTATGTCACCTGCGATACCTGCAAAGGGCGGCGCTATAATCGCGAGACGCTGGAGATCAAGTTCCGCGACAAGTCGATCGCCGAGGTGCTGGCGATGACGGTGGATGAGGCGGTGCCGTATTTTTCGGCGGTGACGCGCATTCATGACCGGCTGAAAATCCTCCAGCAGGTCGGCCTCGGCTATATCGCGCTCGGCCAGCAGGCCACCACGCTGTCGGGCGGCGAGGCGCAACGCATCAAGCTGTCCAAGGAATTGGCGCGCCGCGCGACCGGGCGGACGCTCTATATCCTCGATGAGCCGACGACGGGGCTGCACTTCGAAGATGTGCGTAAGCTACTGGAAGTGCTGCATGCCCTGGTGGATCAGGGCAACACGGTGGTGGTGATCGAGCACAACCTCGAAGTCATCAAGACCGCCGATTGGGTACTCGACCTCGGGCCGGAGGGCGGCGATGGCGGCGGGCGGATTGTTGCGGAGGGCACGCCGGAGGATATCGCGGCCTGCCCGGAGAGCCATACCGGGCGCTTCCTCGCGCCACTCCTGCCGGCAGCGCCTAGCCGAACAGCACCGGCAGCATCGAAACGACGAGCAGGATCGCCATCGCCGCGTTGAAGACACGTAGCTGGGCGGAGGTACGCAGGAAGCGCCCGGCCTGTTCGCCCAGTGCCGCCCAGACGAGGTTGCAGGGCAGGCCGACCAGCCAAAACACCGCGGCCATGGCGGCGAATTGCGGTGCCAGCGCGGCGTCGGGATTGGCCCAGGTGGTCGTCATCCCCAGTGCCAGCAGCCAGGCCTTGGGATTGATCCACTGGAACGTCGCCGCACCCCAGAAGCGCAGCGGCGTGCGGCGGCGGCCTTCGCCGGGGGGTGGCGAGGTGGCGATCTGCCAGGCAATCCAACCGATCCAGGCGGCGCCGATCCAGCGCATCGCGTGATGCAGCTGCGGGAAGGCCGCCAGCGGCACCGCGAGGCCGAGCCCGACCAGCAGGATCATCGCCGCGAAACCGGTTGCAATCCCGAACATATGGGGGATGGTCGCGCGCAACCCGCTATTGGCGGCGGCCGCGGCGATCATCAGCACGTTCGGCCCCGGGGTGATGGAACCGGCGATGGCGAAGGCGACGAAGGGGAGGAGTGGGAAGTCCATGCGTTTAGGTCAGCAAATATGACCTAAACGCACCATCCCCGAAATCGCAACGCTGCCGTGTCAGGCTTGCCGACCGTAGAACAGCACCACCGTGTGCGTCGCCTCGGCGAAGAACAGCCAGCGCTCCAGCAGCATCCCAAGCAGCCCGCAGGCCGCGGCGAGGATCAGTACGGCCACCGGCACTGCGCCGGCAGCGACGCCTACGAGCATGGCGAGTGGCACACCGAAGCCGAGCAGGGCGGCATAGACCCGCAGCTTGGCCGCGTGCTTACGGGCGATCCGGAAGCCCATTTCCTTCAGGAGGTAGTTCTCCTCGGTATGCGGCGCCTCGAAGCTGCGCACCTTGCCGATCGAGCCGAGCCCGGTGGCACTTTCCGGCGTGCTGGCGCTCACTGAGTTGTCGATCGCCTGCCAGTAGGCGAGCTTCACCGCGATACCACCGGCGCCGAGTGCAAGTGCCAGCACCGCCAGCCGACCGGCGGCGGTTACGTCGAAAAAGGCGGTGACGGCCGCGAGGCACAGCGCGCCGCTGAAGCCGGCCGCAATCAGGTAGAAGGCCGGCACCAGCCCGTGGTTCCACTGCCGGATCGGCTTCAGCGAGGCGTAGATCATCGCCGTGCAATAGACGGTGATCACCGCGCCGAGCGAACAGAGCAGCCCAAGCAGCGCCGTGGGGCGGCCGCCGAGCAGCCAGAGCAGGCCCAACAGCAGCACTGGGACGTAGGTGAGCAGCGCCGCGACACCCTCGCGCGACAGCCAGGATGAGCGCCACTGCGACAGTGCTCGCCACGCCCGCTCGGGGTGACCGAGATGCGCCATGGAGGACAGCAGCCCCGCGGTGAACAGAGCAGTGGCGAGGCCAAGGGCGATCAGGCCGAAGCCGATCGTCTCCGGCAGCATGCCGAGCGCACCCAGCACGCCGAGCCAGAACAGTATGCCGTAGCCGGCACCTGAGGCGGTGGTGAAAAAGACGATGGAACCGGCGGGCTTCATGGCGTGGTCTCCCCGCTCAACGTGACAAGGCGCGGTCGAGCCAGCGCAGCAGGCTGGAACCGCCACCGGTCTCGGCTGCCGGTGTGGCGGCCTTGGCGACGGCGGGCTTGCGCGGCGGCAGATATTTGTTGGTCGGCTTGTAGCCCAGTTCCGGCATCAGATCGTAGCCGCCACGCTCGAGCACGAGTTGCGAGACCCGGCTCGCCGGATCGTTGAAATCGCCGAAATGCCGGGCGCTGGCCGGGCAGGTGGAGACACAGGCCGGCACACGCTCGGCCTCGGGGATGTTCTCGTTGTAGATACGGTCGATGCACAGGGTGCATTTCTTCATCACGCCGTCGTCCACGTCGAATTCGCGCGCGCCATAGGCGCAGGCCCAGGCGCAAAGCTGGCAGCCGATGCAGGTGTCGGCGTTGACCAGCACGATGCCGTCTTCCGCGCGCTTGTAGGAGGCGCCGGTGGGGCACACGGTGACGCAGGGCGCGTCCTCGCAATGCAGGCAGGAGCGCGGGAAATGCACGGTGCGGCTGGCATCGCCCTCGCCGGCCTCATAGGTGTGCACCCGGTTGAACCACACGCCATGCGGGTCCGCCTGATAGGCGTTGCTGTCGGTGAGCGGCGCGGAATGGCCCGAGGCGTTCCATTCCTTGCAGTTCACCGCGCAGGCATGGCAGCCGACGCAGGTGTCGAGATCGATGACGAGGCCAAGCTTCTTGGCGCCGGGCACCGGGGCGGGGAGGGTGGTCATTGGGTTTTCTCCCCGTAGCGCAGGGTTCTGGTGGCGGGTTTCATGTGCGGCGGGCGCGGCAGAGTGGCGAAATGCGGCACGGTCTGGCCTTCCTCGCCATGCGCGACCTTCTCGATCCGCACGCGCAGATCATACCACGCGGCCTGGCCGGTGACGGGATCGGCGTTGGCGGTGCGGTTGTCGCCCTGGCCCTTCTGTGCCGGCAGCCACTCGGAGATCACGTGGTTGAGCAGGAAGCCCTGCTCGCTCTCATTGGCGTCGGCCGCGAGATTCCACGCGCCGGAGCGCTTGCCGATGGCGTTCCACGTCCACACCGTGTCGTGGTTGACGCCCTCCATGAGGCGGATCTGGCATTTTACCCGTCCGGTCCGGCTGGTCACCCACACCCAGTCGTCATCCGCGATCCCCAGCGCTTCCCCCATCCGGCGGTTCGCATAGAGGTAATTGCGGCTGTAGATCTGCCTGAGCCAGGCGTTCTGCGAGCCCCAGGCATGGTACATCGGCATCGGCCGCTGGGTGATGGCGTGTAGCGGGTAGGCGGCCAGCTCGATCGAGGCCTGCTCGAACGGCACGTACCAGATCGGCAGCGGGTCAAAATAGGTGCGGATGCGCTCGCGCAACCGGTCGGGCGGTTGCACCTTGCCGTGGCCTTCGGCGGCGAGCCGGAATTTCTGGAGATGCTCGCTGTAGAGCTGGAACACCACCTGGTTGGCCACGCCGACCATGCCCATGGCGTGGGCGGTATCGAGATAGGC
>JAPLOH010000264.1 GCA_026400845.1 Alphaproteobacteria bacterium | reverse complement strand
GGTAGGTGGCGAGGTAGAAGGCGCGGTCAAGTTCCTGCGCGACCATCTGCTCGATGGCGGTGGCGTAGTAGCCGTCGGGGATTTTCACCGGCCGCGGCAACACCGCCGCGCGCTTCTCGGCCAGACGTTCGGCCATGCCGAACAAGGCGCGGCGTGGCAGGCCGATGAAACGCAGGCGGGGGTCATCGGGGTCATCGTGCAGGGCGGCGGCCGCGGCTGCGTCTTCGTGCGGCGCGTCTTCGACGATCTCGACGGGGAACGCGTCCTCGGGCGCGGCATCGTCGGCGACCGGCGGTGCCACCACCGGCTGCTCCGCCGCCGGTATCTCGACAGGGATGTCGGGTGCGGCCTCGACCGGCTTTACCTCGGCTGGCATGACCACCTGCAACGGGGGCGCGGCGTTGGCGGGAATGGCGATCGGATGGGGCGCGAAATCGAGGTCCTCGGGCTGCACGCGGAAGCTCAGCGTGGCGCCGTCGGGGCCGGAGAGTTCGGGCGGCGTGACGAAACGAAAGCCGCAGGCCTCGCCGCAATCGAGCGCGCGCGCCACGTCCGGTCGGGGCATTCCGGCCGTCAGCGCCACGCTGGCGCCGGTGGAACTCGTCACCTGCACCAGGTTGGCCGTGCGCTTGGTGCCGCGCATGCGGTCGACAACCACCACCCAGCCGTAGATTACCTCGCCATTCCCCGCCGGCTCGACCCGACCGATCACCGCGACGCTGGGGAAGGAGAACTCGCGGATCCAGCCCACGGGGCGGCCGATGGTGGCGAGTTCGGCCGACTCGCCGCTCGCGATGAGTAGATCGAAGCGGTGCGGCATGCCGTCGAAGCAGGCAGCGGGGATGCTGAAGTGGAAGCCCAGCCTGGCGCCATGGCCGGATTTCTCCCGCACGTCGCCACGCGCCTCCCACACATCGGCGCGTTCGATCGCGCAGGCGGCCTCGGAGGCGGGGACGCCATCGACGGAAAGTGTCAGCACGAGTGGGGCCGGATCGCCTTCGCGGAACGCCCAGCCGGCGACCCCACCATCCGTGACGGCTTCGATGAAGCCCCGGATGCGCGCCTGCCCAGCAGCAAAACTCATTGAAACTCCTGTTGGCTTTGCGTCCTGCGCCGGTGCCGCGCGGCACGTCGGGTGGACCGGGATGGGCAATCATTTAAGCATGCCCCACCCCGGTTGGCCAGCACGTGGGCGGCCCTGCGCCGGGCCGCGGCGCCGGGTGAACAATGCTTCATGCATTGTTAGGCCCCGCGAGACGAGCCTTGGTGTAGACTCGCCCATGTTGCATAGCTCTCATCCGATTGCCGTTCTTCCGCACGCCGGAAGTCGGCACCAGATAGAGAATTGACGACGAAGATTGCTTGTGCCGCTCCTTAGGGAGCGCATGGTCCGCGTTGCCGGCCCCTCCAGGCCGGTTGCGTGTCGCGGCGGCCAATCTCCTCCCCGAGAGGCCGCCTGCGTGAGAAAGCCGGTCCGCGCCCCCCCGCGGGCCGGCTTTCAGCGTTTTGGCGCCGCTTCTGCCGGCGTCCGGCGTGGGCTAGGATGGTGATATGTTGCGCGGCATCCTCACCGTTGGCGGCTGGACGATGGGCAGCCGTGTCCTCGGCTTCGCGCGCGATATCCTGATTGCCGCCATGCTCGGCGCGGGGGCGGTGGCGGATGCGTTCTTTGTCGCCAACCGGCTGCCGAACCTGTTTCGCCGGCTGTTCGGCGAGGGCGCCTTCAACGCCGCCTTCGTGCCGGCATTCACCGGCCTGCTGGCCGCCGAGGGCGAGGCCGAAGCACGCGATTTCGCGGCCCAGGCGGCCTCGGTGATGGCGTTCTGGCTGGTCGGGCTGACCGTGCTGGCCGAGTTGTTCATGCCGGCCCTGCTACTGGTCATCGCGCCCGGCTTCGTGGCGATCCCGGAGAAATACGCGCTGGCCGTCGAGCTCAGCCGCATCACCTTCCCCTATATGCCGTTGATCTGCCTCACCGCGCTGTTCTCCGGCGTGCTGAACGGGCTGAACCGCTTCGCCGCCGCCGCCGCCGCGCCGCTGATCTACAATCTCGTCTCGATCGGCTTCATGATCGGCCTCGCCGGGCTGGTGCCGACCGCCGGGCACGCGCTGGCCTGGGGGGTGTCGGTCTCGGGCGTGTTCCAGCTCGCTTTGCTGATATGGGCGGTGCGGCGGGCGGGCATGGCGATCACCCTGCCGCGGCCGCGTCTGACGCCGCGGATGCGGCTGCTGTTCCGCCGCATGGGGCCGGGGCTGCTGGGGGCGGGGGTGACGCAGCTCAACCTCGCGGTCGATGTCATCATCGGCAGCCTGCTGCCGGCCGGCACGGTGTCGATCCTCTACTACGCGGCGTCAGGCGCTCGGCGGCCAGGCGCGGGAGGCGATCGCCACGCTCAACCGGGCGCTGGAATACGCGCTGGCGCTGACCTTGCCGGCGGCGCTGGCGCTGCTGGTGATCCCCGGCCCGATCCTCTCGGTGCTGTTCGAACGCGGCGCCTTCACCGCCGAAGACGTCCGCCTCGCGGCCCAGGCGCTGGCGGCCTATGCGAGCGGCCTGCCGGCCTTCGTGCTCGTGAAGGTGCTGGTGCCGGGCTTCTTCGCCCGCGGCGACACGGCGATGCCGGTGAAGATCGGCATGGCCACGGTCGGGCTGAACCTCGCGCTCAACGTCGCCTTCATGGCGCCGCTGGCCCATCTCGGCCCGCCACTCGCCTCCGCACTTGCCGCCTGGGCGAACGTCGCTGTGCTCGCGGCGGTGCTGATGCGGCGCGGGCACATGGCGTTTGACGCGGACCTCGTCCGGGTGGTGCCGCGCATGCTGCTCGCCGGGCTCGCGATGGTTGCGGCACTCTATGCGCTCGAGGCGCTGGTGTTCGCGCGCAGCGTGGGCGTATGGCGCTGGGGCGGGCTCGCGATGCTGGTGGCGGGCGGCATGGTCGCCTATGGCGCGATCGGCCAGGCGCTCGGCGCCTTCGATATTCGATCCATGGCCCGCCGGCGGCGCTGAGGCCTGACTGCGAACCGGGCAGGCGGAATTGGTCGGTTTCCCGGCTTCTGCCTGCGAATTGAGCACGTGGCGATCCGCACCAGGTTCAATCCGCCGCCAAACGCCGGGGAATCGGCTGGCACGGTTCTTGTTAACGCTTCCTCCCAGCGCGTCGGTGCGCGCCCCGTTGGGGTGTGTGCGCGGCGCGACAACAGCCGAACGGGAGCAGGGCTGCGACATGAAACTCATCATGGCCATCATCAAGCCGTTCAAGCTCGACGATGTCCGCGAGGCGCTGACGCCGCTGGGCGTGCAGGGCCTCACGGTATCCGAGGTGAAGGGCTTCGGCCGACAGAAAGGCCAAACGGAAATCTACCGCGGGGCCGAATACCACGTGAACTTCCTGCCGAAGGTGAAGATCGAGGTGGCAGTCGCCTCCGACCTCGCCGACCAGGTGGTGGAGGCCATCATCAAGGCCGCCCATACCGGCAAGATCGGCGACGGCAAGATCTTCATCATGGACATTCAACGCGCCGTGCGCATCCGCACCGGCGAAGCCGACGAGGCCGCGCTGTGAGCGCCCTAGGGAAGGAACCCATCCGCATGACCCATCTCCTCCGGCGCGCCGCCCTGGCGCTGCCGATGCTTGCGCTGAGCCTGCCGGCCTTCGCCGAAGAGGCGCCGAAGCTCGATTCCGGCGATACCGCCTGGATGCTCACCAGCACCGCGCTCGTGCTGCTGATGACCATCCCCGGCCTCGCGCTGTTCTATGCCGGCATGGTGCGCAAGAAGAACATCCTCGCCACCATGATGCAGTCCTTCATCATCACCTGCCTGGTGACGGTGATCTGGATGATCGCCGGCTACAGCCTCGCCTTCACCAACGGCAACGCCTATATCGGCGACCTCAGCCGCTTCTTCCTCAACGGCCTCGGCGCCGATTTCGACAAGCCCTTCATCCTCGGCAAGGGGCTCGATGCGGCGATCACCAACACCATCCCCGAGACGGTGTTCATGATGTTCCAGATGACGTTTGCCATCATCACCCCGGCGCTGATCGCCGGCGCCTTCGCCGACCGCATGAAGTTCTCGGCCCTGCTGGTGTTCATCACCCTGTGGTCGCTGCTGGTCTACTCGCCGATCGCCCATTGGGTGTGGGCGCCGTCGGGCTGGCTTAACGTGCGCGGCGCTGCGGACTTCGCGGGCGGCACGGTGGTGCACATCAACGCCGGAATTGCCGGCCTGGTCTGCGCCCTCGTGCTCGGCAAGCGCTTCGGCTACGGCAACGAGAACATGGCGCCCTTCAACGTCTCGCTCGCCGTTATCGGCGCGGCGCTGCTGTGGGTGGGCTGGTTTGGCTTCAACGCCGGCTCCGCCACCGCCGCCAATGGCCGTGCGGGCATGGCCATGACGGTGACGCAGATCGCCACCGCCGCCGCCGCCCTGGCCTGGATGGTCGCGGAATGGGCGACCAAGGGGAAACCCTCCGTGCTCGGTGCCATCTCGGGCGCCGTTGCCGGCCTGGTTGCCATCACCCCGGCTTCGGGCTTCGTGCTGCCTGGCCCGGCCCTGATCATCGGCATCGTCGCCGGCGTGGTCTGCCTCTGGGCCGCCACCTCGCTCAAGCACATGCTGCGCTATGACGACAGCCTGGACGCCTTCGGCGTGCACGGCGTGGGCGGCATCATCGGCGCCCTGCTCACCGGCGTCTTCGCCTACGGCCCGCTGACCGCCGACAAGGACCACCCGAACGGCGTCTATATCGGTGGGATGGCGCAGTTGTGGGAGCAGGCGATCGCGGTCGGCGCCACCATCGCATGGTCGGCGGTGGTGACCTTCATCATCCTCAAGATCGTCGATGTGACCATCGGCCTGCGGGTCACCGAGGATGAGGAACGCGAAGGCCTGGACGTGGTGCTGCACGGCGAGCGCATCGGCTAGGAACAGGCAGGGGGAAGGCCAGGGGCTCTGCCCCTGGTGCCTCCATTGCCGAACTGACGAAAGTGGATGGAACTGAGTGTGTGAAGTGGCTCCGCTTTCATGGAGTGTCG
>JAPLOH010000174.1 GCA_026400845.1 Alphaproteobacteria bacterium | reverse complement strand
GTGGGACCCCAAGAACAAGGGCAAGCTCGGCCTGATCGACATCCAGTACCTCTACGTCATCATGCTCGCCAACCTCGCCCATGGCGGGCCGATGAACGATTTCTCGCGCGGCAAGAAGGCGCTGATGGAGCTCAAGAAGCTCGAGCCGCGCATCTACCCCTCCAACGAGGCCTTCGCGGTCGGCATGAAGGGCGAGGAAGTGCTGTACGGGCCGATGTGGCTGGCGCGCGGCGTGTTCTGGAAGAAGGGCGGCATCAACATGGCCACCGCCGTGCCGAAGGAGGGCGCGATCGCCTATGTCTCCGGCGCCGCGGTGCCGAAGAACGCGCAGAACAAGGGCAATGGCCTCGCCTACCTTAACGCCATGCTCGACCCGCGCGCCCAGGTCGGCTTCGCCGAGAACATGTCCTACGCGCCGACCGTCGACAACGCGCCGGTGCCGGCGCCGCTGATGAAGGCGATCGGCTTCACCGATGCCGAGCAGGTGGCGCTGAAATACCCGGACTTCGAATTCCTCGCCAAAGAGACCTCGAGCCTGCTCGACTGGTGGAACAAGGAGTTCAAGGCCTGATCGGAGACCGCAGCGCCCCATGGCCGCCCTGGTCGTCCCGGCACTGCTGCTGGTGCTGCTGATGATGGTGGCGCCGATGGCGCTGCTGTTCCGCTACTCGCTCAACCTCTACAGCGCCACCGACCTCATGATCGAGGCGGTGACGCTGCAGAACTACGTCGCCGCGGTGGCCGATCCCTATTACCGGGAGGTGCTGGCCACCACGCTGCGCACCGCCTTCCTCGCGACCGTCATCGCGCTCGCCGCCGGTTTCCCCGCCGCCTATGTGTTGGCGCGGATGCAGGGGCGATGGAAATCGATCCTCACACTGCTCACCGTCTTCCCCCTGATGGTCGGCAACGTGGTGCGCGCGGCGGGGTGGATGACGCTGCTGGGCAATACCGGGATGGTGAACACCGCCCTCAAGGCGGTCGGCATCGGTTCGGTACAGATGATGTACACCCCGGGCGCGGTGGTCGCCGGCATCGTCACCGTGGTGCTGCCCTACATGATCCTCACCCTCGCCGCCGTCATCGAAGGCATTCCGCGCAGCGTCGAGGAGGCCGCCCTCAACATGGGCGCGAAGCCGTTCACCATGTTCCGCCGGGTGATCCTGCCGCTCAGCCTGCCCGGCGTGATCGCCGGTTCCGCGCTGGTGTTCATCCTGTGCATGAACGCCTACGCCACCCCCGTGCTGCTCGGCGGCGCCCGCTTCAAGATGATGGCCCCCGCCGTCTACGACCAGTTCGTCCGCACCACAAACTGGCCCTTCGGCGCGGCACTGGCCTTCATCCTCCTGCTCGTCACCCTCGGTCTCACCATGGCCGGTAGCGCTTTGCTGCAACGCCGCTACGCGCGCTGATTGACACGTGCCGGTGCCGGGTTCAGTTGGCGCCATGCGTTATGCCGCCGCACTCGCCGCACTTCTGCTCCTGCTCGCGAGCCCGCCATCCCGGGCCGCCGAGCACCGGTATTTCGTCACCTCCGACGGCGTGCGGCTGCACTACATCGAGGCCGGCAAGGGCCAGACCATGGTACTGGTGCCGGGCTGGACGATGCCGGCCTGGATCTGGCAGCGCCAGATCGACCATTTCGCCCGCCAATACCGGGTGATCGCCTTCGACCCGCGCGGCCAGGGCGACAGTGCAATCCCCGAGTCCGGCTACGATCACCGTCGCCGCGGGCAGGACATCGCCGATCTCATCGCGGCCCTCGGCCCGGCGCCGGTCCTGCTGGTCGGCTGGTCGCTGGGCGTGCTCGACAGCCTGGCCTATGTGCACGAACACGGCGATGCGCGATTGGCCGGCCTCGTGCTGGTGGATAATTCCATCGGCGAGGACCCGCCGCCACCACCGCCCGCGCAGCCGATGAAGCCCGGCCCGAAGCTGCCGCGTGAGGTGATGATGCGCAATTTCGTCCGCGGCATGTTCGCCCGCCCGCAGCCCGCCACCTGGCTCGACCGGCTGACCGAGACCTGCCTGCGGACGCCGCAGCCGGTGGCCGCGGCGCTGCTGGCCTATCCGGTGCCGCGCACCTATTGGAAGGAGGCGGTCTACGCGACGACACGCCCGGTCTTCTACATCGTTCGGCCGAAATTCGAGGGGCAGGCGGCCAATCTTGCCGCGCGACACAAGACGTCGGAGACGGTGGTGGTCCGCGATGCCGGCCATGCCCTGTTCGTCGACAAATTCGACCAGTTCAACGAATTGCTGGGCGGCTTCATCAAACGGCGAGTATGGCATTGACCACCAGGACATCCGGCATGGGGCCGCTCTTTCTCGTCTCGATGGCGACCGTCGGGTTCGAGATCGCGCTCACCCGCTATTTCGCGGTCGCGAAGTGGTCGGAATACGGCTACTGGGTGATTTCGCTGGTGCTCGCCGGGTTCGCCTTCTCGGGCGTCGCCATGGCGATGGCGCGCGATGCCTTTGCCCGGCACGGGCAGTGGCTGCTGCGATGGCTCCCGGTGGCGCTGATCGTCGCGGCGACCATCGGCTACCGCTTCGTCACCACCAACCCGTTCAATCCGCTGCAACTGCAGAACCAGGCGACGCTGGTGCCGCAGTTGATCAATATTTCGTACTACTATGTGGCGTTGTTGCCGTTTTTCTTTCTCAGCGGCCTCTATATCAGCCTGAGCTTCGTTCTGAACTACCAGGCGGTCGGCCGGGTCTATGGGTTCGACCTGACGGGCGCCGGCGCCGGGTCGCTGCTGGCGCTCGGCCTGATGCATGTCGTGCACCCCTTTCTGCTGCTGCCCTGCCTGCTGCTGCCACTGGCGCTTGCGGTGCTGGTCCATCCGCGCCTGCCCACGGTGTTGGCAACCGCAGCGGTGCTGCTGGGCGGCGAATACTTGCTGCTTGCCGACAACCAGGCCGATTTCAACGACTACAAGGCGATCTACGCGCCGCTGCACGTGCCGGACAGCAAGGTCGCCGCGACGCTCTACTCGCCGCGCGGGCTCTATATGCTGCTCGACGATTTTACCGAACGCGTGGACACCGACGTGTCGAACAACGCGGGCCTGCTCGGCGTCGGCAATCCGCCATCCTCGTTCGGCCTGTATCGCGACGGCAACCGTCTCGCGGCGATGCCGAAGCCCGAGCCGCTGCGGGCCGATTACGCGAAGGCCACGCTGGCAGCACTTCCCTACATGTTGCGCCCGCACCCCACCGTGCTGCTGGCCGGAACCTCCGGCGGTTACCGGATCG
The DNA here is from genome assembly GCA_026400845.1 of Alphaproteobacteria bacterium. GTDB lineage: Bacteria > Pseudomonadota > Alphaproteobacteria > Acetobacterales > Acetobacteraceae > CAIYPH01. The sequence continues at coordinate 4,072 of JAPLOH010000174.1, read as the reverse complement.
CCGAGGCCCGCGCGCTCGGGGCGGGTGAGATCCTCGCGCTGGAGCAGGAGCCGGTGTTGCTGGACGCATTGCGCAACGGCTTCGGCTCTTCGCCCCCGTTCCCGTCGCCACCCCGCATCCTGGCCGACAGCCCGATCGCCGCCGCCCGCAGCGGCGCCACCTGGGACATCATCGACCTCGCCGGCGATTTCCTCGACACCGCGGAGGCCAACTCCAGCGCCGTCGCCGCCGAGGCAATCGCGTCCTATATCGGCGCCTTGCAGCCGGGCGGCATCGTCTCGTTGCCGGTCTCGATCCGCGAATTCCCCGCCTATGCGATCCGCATGCTGGCGACCGTGCGGGCCGCCCTGCTGTCCCGCGGCGTGGCCGACCCCGGCAGCCATGTCATCGTGATCCGTTCGGCCTGGAACGTGCGTGTCCTGGTGTCGAACCGCGCTTTCACGGACGCCGAGATCGCCGTGGCGAAGGCGTTCTGCGAAACCCGTTCCTTCGACATCAGCTGGTTCCCGGGGATCGACGTGGAGGCGGCACGGAGCAACATTTTCAATGATCTGCCGGCAGTCTCGTTCTCTTCCGGCTCGGTCACCTCCGGTGCGGGCGCGCATGATGCCATCGCCGACGAGGCCGGGCCAATGCTGCAAGGGCGGGCCACGGAGAGCGGTCGGGATTTCGATCTTTCGCCGGTGACCTATGACCGGCCGGCCTTCTATGCCGTGCTGCGCCTGTCCCAACTCGGCATTCTCCTGCAACGCCTGGAACTCCTGCCGCAACAGGAGATCGGACCGCTGGTCAACCTGGCGGTGCTGGCCCAGGCGTTCGTGGTCGCCGCGATCGTGCTGATCGTCCCGCTGTTCGGCCGCGCACACATGCGCGGACGCGGGGCGCGCGCCGGCAGCGGCACGATCTTCCGTGCAATCGTCTATTTCTCCGCCCTGGGCCTCGGCTTCCTGTTCCTCGAAATCTTCCTCATCGAGCGGGCAACGTTCTACCTCAACGACCGCACGGCGGCCTTCTCGCTGGTGCTGACGGGGATGCTGATCTTCTCCGGCTTCGGCAGCATGCTGGAGTCCCGTTTCGCGCGGATCGCCTGGCGCGGGCTGGCCGGCGCCATCGCGATCGTGCTCGTCTGGGGCATCGTTCTGTTCATCGGATTGCAGGATTTCATGCTGGCGACGCTCGGCCTGCCCTGGCTGGCGCGCGCCGCGATCGTGGTCGTCCTGGTGGCGCCGGCCTCGATCGCGCTTGGTCTGCCGTTCCCGCTCGGCCTGTCGCGGCTCGGCAACAGCGCCTTTCTGCCCTGGGCCTGGGCGCTCAATGGCGCCTTCTCGGTGGTCTCGACACCGCTGGCCAATCTGATGGCCCTGCAGCTCGGCTATGACATGGTTCTGGTCACGGCGTTGCTGCTATACGTCTGCTGCGTCTTCGTTTTACCTCACACCAAAGAGACCTGAGCGTGCCCTTTCTCCTGCCCCGCCTCCTGCTGCCCCGCCTCCTCCTGCCCCGACGTGCCCTGCTGGCTGCCGCGCCGGCGTTGCTGAGCCTGCCCATCCAACCCAGCTTTGCCGCCGGTAACTGGACCCGCGAGGCCTTCCAGACCGCGATGGAGAAATCCGGCCGCCCGGTATCGCTGACGGACGGGCAGTTCAACGCCATCCAGGCCCGCCGCCCCGCCGCGCTGCGGCGGATCGAGCAGTATCTGAAGGAACGCTTCGGCGCCGCCGATCCCGCCATCATGGCGGCCTTCGCCGAGGTGCCGCGCGAATATTACCACTACGTCTACGACGGCCGGCACCCGACACCCAGCGACGCCTATGAGGAGAACCCCAAGCCCTGGGCCCTCGGCTACGGCTCGGCGCTGTCGGACTATCTCGGGCAGGCCTACATGACGCAGGTGGCCAAGCCGCAGCCGGGGGATGTAACGCTCGAAATCGGCACCGGCTCGGGCTTCCAGTCCTCGCTGCTGTCGCGCATCGTCAAGCGCGCCTATTCGATCGAGATCATCGAGCCGCTCGGCAAGGCGGTCGGCAAGATCTTCGCGCCGCTCGGCTACGACAACATCGAATCCCGCGTTGGTGACGGGTATTTCGGCTGGCCCGAGGTGAAGGACGGCTTCGATATCATCATCGTCACCTGCGCGGCCCAGTATGCACCGCCGGAGCTGTTCAAGCAGCTCCGCCCGGGCGGACGCATGCTGATCCCGATCGGGCAGCCCTTCAAGCGCGGCCAGTTTCTCTACGTCTACACCAAGGACGCCGAGGGCAGGGTCCATTCCAAAAAGGATGTCGGCGTTTTCTTCATTCCGATGACCGGCACCATGATGAAGACGCCGGCGCCCAAGGGCAGCGAGGGATAGTGCGCCGCGCCGTCCTTGGCGCGCTCGCCGCTCTGCTGCTGTTGGCCCTGCCGCAGCCGGGCTTAGCGCAGGACCGCGGCGCCGAGATCGACGCGGCGATCCACACGATCCTCGCCGACGACGAGGACGCCTCCCGGACCGCCTTCGCCGGTTTGCGGGACTGGCGGGATATGTCCGCCGTCGCCCCGCTGATCCAGCTGTTGTTCTGGACCGATGAGCCCGCGCCGGTCGTCGAGACGCTGGAGGCGCTGACCGGCGCGAAGGCGGGCGAGACATTCTTCGACTGGATGGTATGGCAGCAGGACCACCCGGAGATCCGGCCCTATGCCGGGTATGCCGCATTGTTTCAATTTCACCCGCTTCCTGCGCCCCGATGTGCCGCTCGACATCCGCATCGAGGAAATCGTCTGGGGTGGCGTCAAGGTCAACGGCATCCCGCCCTTGGACAATCCGAAGATGATCGCGGCCGCGGAGGCCAGCTACCTCAATCCCGATGATCGCGTGTTCGGCGTGGAACTGAACGGCGATGCGCGGGCCTATCCCTTGCGCATCATGAACTGGCACGAGATGGCCAATGATGTCGTCGGCGGCGTGCCGGTCAGCCTCGCCTACTGCACCCTCTGCGGCGCCGGCGTGCTGTTCGATGACCTTCGCGAGTTCGGGCCTGCTCTACCGCTCGAACAAGCTGATGTTCGACCGGATTTCAGAGAGCCTGTGGAACCAGTTCACCGGCCGGCCGGTGGTCGGCCAACTCGTCGGCATGAACGTCGAATTGAAGCCGCTGCCGCTGGTGCTCGACACCTGGTCGCGCTGGCGCGCCGCCCATCCCGGCACCACGGTGCTGTCGCTCGAGACCGGGTTCAAGCGGGACTATGCGCCGGGGACGTCCTACAAGGCATATTTCGCGAGCCCCGACCTCGCGTTTCCCGCCGCGTTCAAGAACCACGCGCGGGCGGCAAAAAGCCGGGTGTTCGGCGTTCGCGTGCCCGGGGGGGTAATGGCATGGCCGATCGAGCGCTTCACCGGCGGGGCGGTGATCAACGACCGGGTCGGGCTGATCGACGTCGTCCTGGTCGGCGACGGCGCGACGGAAACCGTGCGCGCCTATGAGTCGGGCGGGCGGCGCTTTGTCGGCGACGGCGAGGCGCTGCGGGCGGATGATGGCGTGTGGGCCATCGCCGAGGATGGGCTGCATGGTCCCGGCGGCCGAACCCTGGCCCGTTTGCCCGGGCATGTCGCCTATTGGTTCGCCTGGAATGGCTATTTCGGCGATACCATCGCGCCATGAAGACACCGGAAGCGATTGCCGCCGACATATGGGGGCTCGGCCTGCTGCCGGCGGCGGCTCTCGCGCATCTCGTGCTGCGCGGGCAGGAACCGGCGCTGCCGTCGAGCTTCCGGGTGGATGCCGCCGCCCAGGCCAGCATCGCGGCGGCCGGGCTCGCCGCGGCCGAAATCCATCGCGCGCGCGGCGGGCGGGCGCAGAGCGTTACCGTAGAGATGCGCCATGCCGCGACCGAGTTCCGCAGCGAGCATTGGCTGAGCGTCGCCGGAGCGCCTGGCGGGTCGCTGTGGGACCCGATTGCCGGCACCTATCGCACTGGCGATGGCGGATGGGTGCGGCTGCACACCAATTTTCCGCATCATCGCGACGGCATCCTCGCCTTGCTCGGCTGTGCCGCCGACAAGGCGGAAGTGGCGCGCGCGCTGCTGGACTGG
>JAPLOH010000286.1 GCA_026400845.1 Alphaproteobacteria bacterium | reverse complement strand
GCAACTGTACATTGCGGGTACACTGAACAATGCGGGTATCCTGGCCAAGACCGGAGGGACCGGGACCAGCCACATCAATGCCGTTGTCACCAGCACCGGCAGCATCATCGCCAGCAGCGGCATACTGCAACTCGACAGCAGTGCCGCGCTCGGCGGCACGATTGGCGGCAGCGGACCCGGGCAGGTGCGCCTCGCGGCCGCTGCCTCGGTTGCCGGCACGCTGACGGTGCTCGACAACGGCGTGACGACCTCGCTCAGCGTCGCCAGTGGCACTGGATTGACCAACAGCGGCACCATTCTCGATGCCGGTCTGATCGCCTTCGGGGCGGTGGGCGCGCCGGGCACCTTGACCAACGCGGCAGGTGCGGTGATCAACTTCACGGGCAACAATGGCGGGCTGGGTGGCACGGCGGCGGTGAGCAACGCCGGCACCATCGCCAAGACCGGCGGCACCGGCATCAGCACGATCGATGTCAGCGTGACCAACATGGGGCTGATCGATGCCGCAGTGGGTACGTTGAAGCTGAATGCGGCGGTGAGCGGTATCGGCACCATTCGCGTCGATGCCGGGGCGACGCTGGAGATCGCCGGCGCGGCCTCCTCCATCGGCGCCGCGCAGACGATCGCGCTGAATGGCGCTGGAGCAACCCTGAAGCTCGACCAGGACATCACCTTCACCAATCCGCTGGCCGGCTTCGGGGCCGGCAATCGCATCGATCTTGTCGGCATGTCGGTGGCCGGCACGGCGATCAACGGCGCGACGCTGACGGTCAAGCCCACCGTCGGACCGGCACTGAAATATGTCTCCACCGCGAGCCTGGCTGGCGACATCGTCACCTTGAAAAGCGATGGCAGCGGCGGGACCATGGTCACGCTGTATCGTGGTGCGACCGCCGGGGCGCATCGGCCTGAACCGGTGGTGCTCGGCCCGACCCATGTCGGCGCTCAGGTGTCGCAAAAACTAACTATTCGCAATACCGCGGCGGCTGATGGCTATTCAGAGGCGCTGAATGCGACGCTCTCGAGCAGCGGCATCGGTTTTGCCGCTGGCGGCTCGTTCACCGGGCTTGCGGCAGGGCAGACCAATAATTCGTCGCTCACCGTCACCCTTGGCGCTGTTGCGGCAGGCGCGGTCACCGGCACGGCGACCCTGGCGTTGGCCACGGACGGCACCGGTATCGATGGCCGCGCGCCGGTGGCGCTGGCAAGCCAGACGGTGAACGTCAAGGGATCGGTCTACGCCTACGCTTCACCGAGCCTGGCGGCCAACGTGGTCAACCTTGGCGCCACGCGCGTTGGTGGCGCGGCGTTGACGGGCGCGGTGTCGCTCGCCAACACCTCGGTTGCGCCGGTCGGTTTCCAGGAGAGTCTGATCTACATCGCTGGATCGACGTCCGCGGCGCTTGGATTGACCAATGGCGCCGGCACGCTCGTGGCCGGCGGCACTGCCTCGATCGGCCTGTCGCTCAGCACCGCGGCGGCCGGAGATTTCACCGCGACCCAGGTGTCGATCGGCGAAACGTCGACGGGCGCGGGCACCAGCGGATTGGCGAACACGACGCTGGCTGCGGGTTCGCTGACCGTGAACGGGCAGGTGTTCGCCACGGCTCTCCCGCAGGTATCCGCCAACACGATCAACCTCGGCGTCTACCACGTCGGCGATGTTGCCACGCTTGGGACGCTCACGCTCACCAACGCCAATCCCCTGGGCTCGTTCAGCGACGTATTGTTGGCGGGGACGGTCAGCCAAGCCGGCACCTATAGCGGTCTGGTCACCGAATCGATCGCGGCCGGCGGCATTGCGCCGGGCGGCAGCGGCACCACACCTTTGGCCTGAACACCGCCACGGCCGGCCTGCAGAGCGGCACCGAGACGTTGGTCTTCGTCAGCCACGACGCCGTGCTGGCCGATGTCGCCACGGCGCCGGTGACCGTGATCGTGACCGCCGCGGTGGACAATTATGCCGTCGCGACGCTGCAATCGGTCAGTGGCCCGACGCTGTCAGGCTCGGCTGGAAACTACACGCTCAATCTCGGCACTGTGCAGGTGGGTGGGAGTGCCGCCTCCGCCACGTTCGGAGTGCTCAACAGCGCGCCGGGGCTGGCGGATCTGCTGAGTGGGAGTTTCACCATCAGCGGCCCCAATATCGCGTCCTTCACCAATACCGGCTTCAACGGTTTCGGCGGGCTTGGCGCCGGGCAAAGCGAGTCGGCGCAGGTGGTCTCGCTGCCGAGCACGCTTCCGGTCGGCGCTTATACTGAAACCATCGTGCTGACGCCGGCGGGCAGCAACGCCAGCGGCTACAATGGCGTGTTGAACAGCCAAACCATCACGGTTTCCGGTGTGGTGGTGAACATCGGCATCACCTACAACCTCACGCGGGCGCCCGTGACCATCACCGGCGGCGCTGGCGACGACACCTTCAATGCGACCGGTGGCACACTGAACAGCCGCGACAGACTCGACGGTGGTGGCGGCACCAATGCGCTCGTGCTGAAAGGCGGCGGCGCGTTCGACCTCGGCGCGCCTGCCAAACTCTTGAACATTCAGGTGGTGACAGCGTCCGAGGGGCAGGCCGCGATGAGCACGTTCGGTGATACCACGCAGACCGTGTATCTGCGCGATGGTCTGGATCTGATCCTGAACGTTGCCGCCGGCACGCCGGTGGCCGGCAACACCAATCCCGAAAGCATCACGATCTATGGTGGTCTGAACAACGACGTCATCAACCTCTCGACCGGCAACGACACCGTGGTGCTGGCAGGCGCCGGAACGGTTGTCCGTGGCGGGAGCGGCAAGTCGCTGGTGAAGACGCCAGCCGCGTTCGCGAGTGCCTTGGTGGTTGGGGCGGGGCCTGGGAGCAGCGCCACAACGCTCGAGATCATCAATGGCGGCACGGTGGCTTTGAATGCCGGCGACAACAACATTGTCGTCAAGCTCGACGCCGCCACCAACCTCACGCTCAATGGCATGGCGTTCGTATCGGCGATCGGCCAGGTGCAGGGGAACACCATCATCGCGGGGGCGGCCGGCCAGACATTGGGCGGCATCGCCGGAAAGGACACGTTGATCGGCTTCCCCGGCTTCGGCAACACGTTCCTGGGTACCGCGGTCGGGCTGAACAATGACACGATTGGCAATTTCGGCGGGTCAGACATCATCGACATCACCAACATGAACTTCGCAACGCTCCAGCCGCTCGCCTACGCTGCCGGAGTTGGCAAAGGTGTGCTGACGATTTCCGACGGCACGCGCACCGATAAGATCACCTTGACCGGGAGCTATACGGTGGCGAACTTCCTGGCCGCCGCCGACGGTGCGGGCGGGACGGCGATCAACTGGCACGCGTAGAGGCGTGTTGCGGTGAGGCGCGCCGGGTGAAGAGGGAAGGCGCATCTTTCTGTAGAACGAGGCAAAAACCTCTTCATCCGCGGGCATTACCCTCTAAGGGGGAGAGTTGGGAGGCAAGCTGAGGAAAGATTTTTGCTTCTTTCCTGTTGGAAGAGAACCGCTTTCGGGCCTACTTCCCGCTGAACAGCCGCTCCAGCCGCGCCAGCGCCTCGATCAGTATCTCGTCGCGTTTGCAGAAGGCGAAGCGGGCGAAGTGGGCGGGGGCGGGGCCGTCGTAGAAGGCGGTGACGGGGATGGCGGTCACTTTCGCTTCTTCGGTGATGTAGCGGCAGAAGGCGGCGTCATCGCCGTTGAAGCCGAGGGGGCGGAAGTCGGTGGTGACGAAGTAGGTGCCTTGAGCGGGCAGCACGTCGAAGCCGATGCGGGCGAGGCCGGTGGCGAGCAGGTCGCGCTTGGCCTGGAGGTTGCCGGCAAGGCTTTCGAAATAGGCGTCGTCCTTGGCGAGGCCGATGGCGGCGGCGCGTTGCAGGTTGGGGGGGGTGGTGAAGGTGAGGTTCTGGTGGGCCTTGATGGCGACCGACGTCAGCGCCTTGGGGCCGGAAATGTAGCCGACTTTCCAACCCGTCGCGGAGAAGGTCTTTCCCGCGCTGCCGATGCGCAGGCAGCGCTCGCGCATGCCGGGCAGCGTCATCAGCGGGATGTGCTTGAGGCCGTCGAACACGAGATGCTCATAGACCTCGTCGCAGACGGCGTAGGCGTCGTGCTGTTGCAGCAGGCCGGCGATGAACGCGAGTTCGCTCGGGGTGAACACCTTGGAGGCCGGGTTCATCGGGGTGTTGAGCAGGATCGCCTTGGTTTTGGGGCCAAACGCGGCGGCGAGTTCGGCGCGCGGGAGTTCCCATTTCGGCGGGTTGAGCCGCACCAGCTTGGCCGTGGCGCCGAGCAGGCGGACGACGGGCAGGTAGGTGTCGTAGAGCGGCTCGATCAGCACCACCTCGTCGCCGGGGTTGATGAGGGCCATGAGGCAGGCGGTGATGGCCTCGGTGGCGCCGGAGGTGACGACGACTTCGCTGTCGGGGTCGATATCGATGCCGTAGAAACGCTTGTTGGCCGCCGCGACGGCCTGGCGGAGTTCCGGCACGCCGGACATCGGGGGATATTGGTTGCGCCCGTCGAACAGCG
>JAPLOH010000067.1:11014-16843 GCA_026400845.1 Alphaproteobacteria bacterium | reverse complement strand
GCGTGCGGGCGAAGGCACAAGCGCCGATCTCGGCCAGCGAAATCAACCCGGAGCGGAACCGCAGCGGCCCAATCGCCAGCGTCACCACCCCGGCCGCCCGGGCGATCGGTGCCGCGCGGGTGGTGTCGATGTGGTGGTACAGCTCATGGGCGACATAGACCGCCACCGGGTCCGGCACGCTGGACATCAGATCCGCTTCCGCCAGCGCCTCGCGCAGCACCGCCAGCGCCTGCATGTAGATGCGGATGCGCGGCGGTCGGCCGGTATATTCCGCAAATTGGAAAATCGAGCCGAAACGGTTGCCGCCATTCTCGTATTCGACGGCGATCCCCGCCTCCCGCGCGGCCTCGCGCGGATCTGTGCCGGTGGCGAAACGTGCGGCCTCGGCTTCGCCATCCGCCACCGCACGCGCGATTGCCGTTCCCGCCTGCGTCGCCGTCAGCCGATGCGCCTGCGGGTCGCGCGCCAGCAAGGCGCGATCGAAGGCAGCATCAGGCAGCGCCAGCAGCCGCGCCAGGGGCACCTCCGCCGCCTGCGCCGCAGGCTCGGCATACCGTGCCGCCCGTGCGGCAGACCAGGCGCGCAGGGCGGCGAGCATCAGAACCCCCGCGCGCCCTGGATTGCCACCAGAACCACCGGTGCATCGTCAGGCATTCCCACCAGCTCGGCCTTGGCGATCCCCTCGGCCTGGGCAAAGCCGTTCATGCCGCTGAGATCGAGCACATGCGCGCCGGCGATGACGAAGACATCGGGGGTGATGATGCTGTCGCCGTTGTAGATGGTGATCTCCTCCCACAGCGCCTTGAGGTCGGCAAGCCCGCGCCCGGCCGCGGTCTGACGCACCACCCCGTCGCTGCGCTGGATGCGGATCACCCCCTCGATATCGACGGCACGCAGCGGGCGGCGGCGCTTCTTGAACAGTCCGCCCCATTTCTTCTCTTCTACCAGGCCCTGGAACACCCGCATCCGCGGCGTCGCTGCAGCAACCTTCACGCGCTCCGGATCGACCGCCATTGATTTTGCCGCGATCTCCCGTGCCTCGTCCTCGGAGATCTCCTTCAGCATGTCATGCGCCCGCATCTCGGACGCTCCCATGGCGGTGGCGCGCACGCGATGGGTCTTGGGATCGACCTCGACCGTGACCTCCACGTTCTCTGGCGCGGCTCCCAGACGCACCACCGCGTCGAACGCTTCGCGCTTGATGGCATCGAGGTCCTCGGTGCGAGCGTTGGGGATGGTCCGCTCTACCGTCTCGCGCACCAGCGCGAGCGCGACGCCGATCGAGGAAATCACCTCGGCATCCCGCGAGATCTGGAACGGCAGGCCGGTCACCTCCGAGACATAGGGGATCAGCGAGGCCGCCCCGCCGCCCTCGCCGATGAGCACCGCCTGGTCGCGGTCGAGCCGGTATTCGGCGATCAGGTCCTCCACCATCGGGATGACCTTCTTCGCCGCCGCCGCCAGGATCTGCCGCGCCGTCTCCTCCACGCTTTCGCCGATCGCCGCCGCCAGCACCTCCATGGCGATCCGCGCCGCCGCGACATTGCCCGAGGAATGCAGGCCCGGCTTGGCATAGCCGAGCACATTGGCCGCGCAGGTATTGGTGATGGCGTAGCGCTCGCCATCGGCGCAGCGAATGGCGACGTAGTCATCCGGATCGTTCGGCTTGGGGCGGAATAGCTCGAGCTTCGGCTCCTTCATGGTGTTCGGATCGGCAAAGGCCGCGTAGTGCAGCCCGGCGATATGGGCGCTGCGCGGCCCGACATCGGCGATCTTGCGCCCGGCGAGCCGCACCATGCTCCCCCCCGCCACCCCGGCGACCCGCACGTCGAGCGAGCTGACATAGGTCTCGTGCCCGCCGACCCTGGCGTATTTGACCGTTGGCAGCCCGTTGCGGATGACGCCCATATTGGTGCTGGTGCCGCCGACCTCGAAGTAGATCCCGTCCGACACCTTCAGATGCATCAGCGCACCGGCCACCGAGGCGGCGGGGCCGGAGAGCATGGTCATCGCCGGGCGGCGGCGCATTTCGGCGATATCCATCACCCCGCCATCGCCGCGCATGATCATCAGCGGCGCGACGATGCCGGCCTCGCGCACCGCCGTCTCCGTCATGTTGGCGGTGTCGATCATCTTGGGCAGGATCGAGGCGTTGATCACCGCCGTGCGGGTGCGCGTGGTGAGCCCGTAGAGCTTGGTGATCTCATGCCCGCCGGTGGCCGACAGACCGGCGGCAACGGCGGCCTCCATCACCGCCACCTCCGGCCCGCCATCGTCGACACCGAAGGCCGAGCTCGCCACCACCACGCGCACGCCCTCCGCCTTCAGCGCCGCCACCGCCGCGCCGATCGCGTCGGGAGAGCTTTCCTCGCTGACGATATGGCGATGCGCCGGCTCCATGAACCGCCCCGGGGCTAGCTCAATCCGCCCGACATTGGTCTGCCGGCGGGCCAGCAGCGCCTCCATCCGGCTCGATAGCCCGACGATGCCGACGGTGGCGACGTCGCCCTCCAGCAGGGCGTTGGTGGCTTGCGTCGTACTGTGGGCGATGAACACCACCTCGGAGGGCAGCACCGCCGTATTGTGCAGCACCTCGCGGAACACCTCCACCACCCCCGCCGCCACGCCGCGCGGATCGTCATGGGTGGTGAGGCGGGTGTAGCGGCCAAGCACCTCGTGGGTCGCGTTGTCGATCAGCACCGCCTTGGTGAAAGTGCCGCCGACGTCGATGCCGATGCGAAAGGCGCGCCGGCGGATGTCCGCCGGCGCCGTCGTGTCGTCGATCATGCCGTCATCCCAGCATCGCGTAAGCAATCGCGGAGTTCACCACCACCATCGCGCAGCCCCATGGCAAGGCCGTTTTCAGGAACTCGCCATGGCTGATTTTGGTGTGCCCGATGGTCCACAAGGTCCAGGAATTGGTTGGGTCCATGCTCCCGGAAAGGCAGGTCGGCGCCAGCCAGATCGAGTAGAGGAACGGCACCGGCAGGTTCTTCGCCGACAGCAGGATCGCCAACAGCGCCGCCCCGGTGCCGACGACCTCGAAGGGCCCGCGGTAGATATTGCCGATGCCGCCGAGCACGGCGAAGAGGATCGCCGCCTGCAGCGTCGTCTTCGGCAGGATCGGCCCGAACACCGGCGTCAGCGCGGCGACCACCTGCGGCGTCTGCCCGGCGACGATGATCATCCCGCAGATCGTCCACAGCGCGGCGATGGTCGCGATGTCGGGGAAGGCGTCGTAGAAGGTCTTGTTGAAGAGATTGATGCTGCCCTGGAAGCCGCGATCCTTCGCCGTCACCGCCAGCGCGATGACGATGGAGACCAGGAAGGTCGGGATGATCTCCCACTTCACCACCGCGATCATGAACACCGGGATCAGCGGGACGATGAAGGTGTATATCGGCTGGCGGCGGCGGCCGGCCGGCGCGGTGTCAATCGCCGCGGAATGGCGGGCCCCCGAACTGCGCATGTTGAACCACACCAGCAGCCAGGCGGCGATGACGTAGACCGCGCCGCCGATCATCCAGTAGGTGAGGTATGGCCCGTCATAGGTGATGCCCGGGAAAATTTTCGAGGAGATGCCGAAATTCACCAGATTGACGAACGTGCCGGCGCCGATGCCCATGGTGAAGGCGGGCGCCGCCACCCGCGGCGGAATGCCCTGGCTCATCATGATTGGCAGCGCGATCACCCCGATGGCAATCGCCGCGCCGACGCCGTACATCGAAGTGAACAGCAGCGCGGTGACCAGACTGATCACCATTGCGGTCACCGTTGGCCGATCACCTGCCAGTTCCACCGCGGCGCGGATCACGCTTTCGGCGATCCCGGTCTGGATCAGCACCTGGGCGAACCATGAGCCGAACACGATGATGATCACCGCGCTCGCATAGGCGGTGCCGCCGCCTTGCAGGATCTTCGACTGGATGTCGTTGGTGCCGATCCCGGCGACGGCCGACCACACGATGGCCAGCAGCAGCAGGATGATGATCGGGCTTTGGCCGCGGATGATGAGCACCACCGCGGCCAAAAAGGCCAGCAGCAGGATAATCCCGGTGAGCAATTCCATGGTCCGTTCTCCCTTTTGTTGGTGCAGCCGTTGATCGGCTGTCGTCAGGCGTCGGCTTGCAGAAATTTTCGTATTTCGTCGTCGATCAGGTCGCGGTCCGGCGTGTCAGCCGCCGCGGCGGCGTGCCCGGTGGCGGATGGCAGCCGCACCAGCCGCGCCCCCGGAATGAGGGCGGCCGCCTCCTCGGCATCTTCCACCGGATTGTAGAGATCGAGCACAGGCACCATCAGCAGCGTCGGTGCGCGGATCGCCCGCAGCGCTGCCTCGGTGCCGGCGAAACCGGGCGTGGTGCCAACGTCATGCGCGTCATAGGCCCAACTCTGGTAGACCCAGTCGATCGCATGCGCTCCGTGGCGGCGCGCGTCCTCGCCGAGGCGGGTCACCACGTCATGGATGCTCTCGCGCGGCATCGACTCCAGCGCTTTCGGCTCGCGGCTGGTCAACATGCGCATCACCGCCGCCCAGCCGGCCCAGCCCGGCCCGATATCGCCAGTGGGCCAGCCGGGATCGCCCATCAGCGCCCGCCGCCCGGCCTCGTTCATCGCCACCGACCAGCTTCGCGTGCGGGCCATCGGCACCAGCGCGACAATGCGTTGGGCCATGCCGGGATGGCTCACCCCCCATTGCAGCGCCTGCATCCCCCCCATCGAGGCCCCCACCACCGCCGCGAGCCGCTCGATGCCGAGCGCCTTCAGCAGGCGCAGCTGGCTCTCCACCATGTCGCGGATGTCAAAGCGCGGGAAGGTGATGCCCGGCTGGGTGCGGCTGTTGGAGGGCGAGGTGCTGAGCCCGTTGCCCAACGCATCGACGCAGATGATGAAGTGCCGATCGGGATCGAGCGCGCGGCCCGGCCCGATGAGGAAATCCAGCCGGTGATGCGTCGAGCCGATGGCGCTCAGGCACAGCACCACGTTGTCATCCCGCGCGGAGCGAGTGCCATGGGTGACATAGGAGACCGCGCACTCCGCGATCACCCCGCCGGCTTCCAGCGGGAAATCCCCCAACGCCATACGCAAATGCGGGCGGTCGATCCAGCCGGGTTGCAGCGGCGGATGGCGCAGCCCCGACCCCGTCATGTCGGGAATTCCACCACGCTGCGGATGGTGTCACCCCGGCGCATCCGGTCGAACCCGTCATTGATCCGATCGAGCGGCAATCGCTCGGTCACCAGGCTCGCGAGGTCAAGCTTGCCATCGAGGAACAGCCTCGCGAGCCATGGAAAATCCCGCCGCGGCCGCGCGCCGCCATAGCTCGAGCGGGTGATGCGCCGCTCGCCCATCATGGAGCCCCAGCGGAACGCCACCTGACGATCGACGTTGACCTTGCCGAGAATGACGATCTCCGCCCCCGGCCGCGACACATCGAGCGCGGCGCGCATGCTGGCCTCGGCGCCGGCGCATTCGAACACGTAATCCGCCCCTCGCCCGGCGGTAAGGCTGCGGACGAGATCGCCGGCCGCTTCCGGCCCCACCACATGCGTCGCTCCCAACTTGCGCGCCATCGCCTGGCGCGACGCGCTCGGCTCGATGGCGATGATGGTGGCGGCTGATTGGATCACCGCGCCCTGGATCGCATTGAGCCCCACCGCACCACAGCCGATCACCACCACATGGCTTCCCGCCGCAACTTTGGCGAAGCGGCACACCGCGCCTACCCCGGTCATCACCCCGCAGCCGATCAGGCAGGCATAGACGTCCGGGATCTCGGCCGGCACCGGGATTGCCCCGCTCTCCGGCACAACGCAATATTCGGCGTGCGAG
>JAPLOH010000067.1:0-10994 GCA_026400845.1 Alphaproteobacteria bacterium | reverse complement strand
CACCACCGAGAAATGGTTCAGTACCTCGCCCCCCAGCCGCAGCCGCTGCCCGCCATCCAGCAACTTGCCCTGCGGCTGGTTTTTCTGGAACGGCTCGCACAGGATCGGCTGGTCACGGTCGCAGTAGAAGCAATGGCCGCAATTGGGGTTCCAGGAACACACCACCTTGTCACCCGGCTTCACCAGGCTCACCGCGCTCCCCACCGCCTCGACCCGCCCGGCGCCCTCATGGCCCAATATGATCGGCAGCGGATAGGCGATCTGCCCTTCGATCACCTCGAGATCGGTATGGCACAACCCGCTCGCGCCGAGCTTCACCAGCACATCGTTGGGCCCGAGGCCGGTCATCTCGGCCTCCTCGATCGCCAATGGCGAACCCGTGCGGTGCAGAACGGCGGCGCGGAATCTCATGCACCCATCACATCGCCCGCGACTTGGCGGCGCCGGCGTAGAGGATGGAGTTCACCCGATCGAGCGAATCCGCATGAAACGCCACCGCTTCGGGATCGAAATCGGCCTTGGGGATCGGCTCGTGGTCGAAGTGGTTGTAGCGATCCACCCCTCGCACCAGGGACGCCGTGGTCCGCGGCCCGACCTGGCTGATAGAGGTGGGAATATATCGGATTGCGTAGCCGATCCGCCGGTGGTTGCTGCGGTTCTCTTCCGAGCCATGGAAAATCCGCACATGGTGCAGCGACATCTCGCCGGGGGCGAGCACCACGTCCACCGCCTGGCTGCGATCGACCTCGACAGCGATCTCCTGGCCCCGGCTCAGCAAGTTGGCCTCGGCATAGGTGTCGTGATGCGCTACCTGCTCCCGTGTTTGTGTCCCTGGGATCACCTGCATACAGCCGCTTTCCGGCGTGCTCGGGGAGAAGGCCACCCAGGCGGTGATGACATCCGGCCCCGAGAGACCCCAATAGGTCGAGTCCTGGTGCCAGGTGATGTAGTTGCCGTCATGGGCGTTCTTGGTGAAGAACCCGCTCGCCCAACACAATATGTTGGGGCCGAGAATGCTTTCGATGGGGTCGACAATGGCGGGATGGCGCACCAGGTCGTTCAGCCAGGGGATCAGGATATGCGGCTTCTGGTTGGTCCGCCGCGATAGCTTGCCACCCTCCGCGGCCTCGATCGCCTCGAGCTTGCGCACCGCGCCCGCGGCCTCGGCCGCGCTCATCACGGGGAAGGGAAAGAGAATTCCGTCACGCCGATAGACTTCGACCAGATCAGCATCAAGCGATCCCGCCATGTCGTCCTCCTGTTCTTGCGCGTTCTTGTCGCAAACCTTGTTCCCGGTGCGGTGCCGTGTCAAGCGGGCAGAGGAGGAGGATCATCTACGCAAAGAATATCGAGAATATTTTTAGAGCTGCTGCGAAAGCACCCGAAGTCTTTGGCTCTGGCTGAGCTGGCGGCATATTCGCGGATAGCTCCTTGAGTTTCGTGCAGACCGGGAGGACCCCGCCCCGATGTTGACGTGGTCGGCGAGGCTGGATGTCTTGGCGTGATGCGTCCACCTTGTGTTGCGGAACCGATCGGAGGCGAAGTGGACGCGTCTGCCGCAACGTGAAGCACTGGCGCGATGCCGCGATGGCCCTGCGCTGGACAGGAGCCGCCATGCTCGAGGCCGCCCTGGCTGCCCATGGCGCCAGGCTCACCATCGAACCAGTTCTTGAACTGGCAGAGCGCCGCAGCCTGACGTCCGCAACCAGCGGCGCTCGATCGGACAATTTCAACAGAGATCGGGACATCCCCCGCCTCCGCGATATCCGGCGCCAGCAAGGTTAGCGTCAGGATGCGCCCGAGGTAGCCGCGGTCCAGCCTCTCCGCGGTCGCCAACTCGCTGACCGACCCGAACCGGCCGTCGTCCAGCATTCGCTTCCACCGGTGGGCCCGAGCCAGGGCCCTGATTAGTGTGCTGTCGACGCGCGCCCGCTGGGGCGCCCAGGCCTGCGACCCGTCAGGCGCCACGACCAGATTCCGCGCGCCGCGCTGGCGGATAGTCTTCGGCACGCCGGCAACTCGCGGCATGACCAACCGCCCGAGGAGACAGTCTGACTACTTCGCGCTCTCCCGCGCAGTAAGCGGGATCGCCCGCGAGGCCAGCAGCCAAATCGTTGCCGCCAGTTGAAGCGCCGCCAGCAGCCCGAACGCAGCGGCATAGCCGGCCGGTGCGTAGCCGCCGGACGATGTGCGCGGGAACAGGTCCAGCACGCGTCCAATGCCCCATTGGGTCGCGAACACCGTACTGAACATGAGAAAATTCACGCTGGTGGTCACCCGTCCCGACAGCGCGAGAGGGAACGCCTTGGTCAGCACCGGGAAATAGACAATCACATAGGTGCCGAGGAAGCCGAAGGCGCACCACAGCGGTAGCGACGCCGACACCGGCAGCATATCCAGCGACACCGTCGCCAGCGCCATCGTCACCACGATGAACACCGACAGGATCGAGGTGGCCGTGGCGAAGTTCGAGATCCCCAAGCGAGCGAACAGGCCGGCCACCAAGCCCGAGGACAGGAACCCCAGGGTCATTGCCACCGCAGCCCAGAACATGGTCACGCCGCGCGCGGCTGCGTTCTCCCCGGCCACGTCACGCAGCCAGGGGCCGATCCACAGCGTCTGCACGCCAATGAAGGTGGCTTGCTGACAGGCGAACATCGGCAGAAGCCGCCAGAAAAACGCGTCGCGCATAATGGCGCCGACCGCCTGCAACTGTTCGCCCAGCGTGCCTGTCGCGCGCGCGCCCGGCTTCTCGGGCACCACCATGTAGAGCCCCGCCGCCGCCGTCAGCGTGAGGCCACTGAGCACGAAGAACACGCTGTGCCAGCTCATCACGTCCAGCGCAGCCTGCGTCGGCGCGGTCGCCACCAGCGAGCCCAGCCCGCCGGCCGCCATCAGCATGCCGTTCATCAACGGCCAGTGCTCGGCGCGGAACCACAGCGTGATAACCTTCAGCGCTCCCATCAGCCCCGCCGCCACGCCGAGACCAATCAGCATGCGCCCGACGACCAACTCGGCCATGGACCCGCCGAGGCCGAACAGCGCAGCACCCGCCGCGGCGACGACCAACAGCGCCGCCTGCACCCGCCGCGGTCCGAACCGATCCAGTGCCACACCCATCGGCACCTGGATCAACGAGAACATGATGAAATAGGAACTGGTGAGCAGGCCGAGATCGGTCGCCGACAGGCGCAGCTCGTCAACGATCAGCGGTCCCACCACCGAATTCACCGTTCGGTAGAGGTATGACAGGAAATAGGCGGCCGCGAACGGCAGGTAGACACGGAGCATCAACAAGCCGATGCCGATGGGCCGGACGGCAGCCGGCGCGGTGATCGCGTTCATCGTGTTTCTTTCACTTCCAGCTACCCGACCAATGCGCCTACGCCCTCGATCACCGCGTCCCAGTCGTCCACATTCCGATCCTGTGGCGCAATCAGCAGGTGGTCCACCCCGATAGCGGCGAAATCATCCACCAGGTCACGCAACGCCCCTCGATCACGGCCATCCCACTGCACGCGCATCGACACCGTAAACGCTACATCGGGCCGCGCCTCACGTAGCCGGGTCACGATAGGAGCCGCTTCGGCGGCGGTATGCCCGCTCCCGTGCCATCCGTCTCCCATCCGGATGGTCCGCCGCAAGGCGGCATCGGAACTACCGCCGAACCAGAGCGGGATCGGGGTGATCGGTTGAGGGGTCATCGTCATCCCCTCGATCACCGCGGGGATATAGCGGCTATGAAATGTCACCGGATCGTCGTTCCAGACCGCTCGCATCATCGCCAGACCCTCATCGAGCCGGCGTCCACGCTCGTTGAACGGAACACCGAGCGCTGCGAACTCTGCCTCCAGCCAGCCCGCACCAGCGCCCAGGATCAGCCGGCCCTCGGAAAAGTTGTGCAGCGTGGCCAGTTCCTTGGCCAGGGGCAGCGGGTGGCGCATCGGCAGCACCAGGACGCTGGTGCCAAGGCGGACTCGTTTCGTTACTGCGGCTGCCCACGTCAGGCTCAATACAGGGTCGAAGAACAGGGGGGACCGGGGGAACTTGTCGCGTGGCACGATGATGTGCTCGCTCACCCATACATCTTCCAACCCCAGGTCTTCGGCTCGTTCCGCATGGCGGCGGATCAGCGCTGGTGTAGCTTGCTCACCCGCATGGGGTAGATGAATGCCGAATTTCATCGTCGTCTCCTTCACCGCAGCTGCTACGCATTGCTCGGCAACACGAGCCTGCGATTGATACTGTCCGGCCGTCCGGCATAACGCCACCCGAAACCGTCACAGGAGGCTCTTTCCTGCACATACCACTCCAGCCGAGAACAACTGCTGTTCCCGCCACTCCGCCGGAAGCCCCTCCCGCAGCACGTACACCCCCAAGTCCGTCCGCTGCCGCCCGCCCAGGGTCGACGCCACGATGTCCGGCGCCAGCAGGGTCAGCATCCCTGCCTGCCGCCACAACGGAGTGGTGCTGGTCGAGCGAGCGGCGATCAGCCCAACCGGGGAGGCGCACCAAACCGCAGGTCGGCTGGCTCACCGGCCTGGCACCGGACATTGTCGAAGCTATCCTGGACGGGCGGCAGCCGGCGGGACTAGGGGGGCACGTGCTGAGGGAGGGGTTTCCGGTGGAGTGGGGCCAGCAGAGGGTGGAATTGGTGGCATGATCTTGCGGTTGAGCGGACTGGCACCGCCTGAGTCCGCCCTGCCTCAATAAATTCCAATCCATACAGCCGATGGCCGTCTTGCACGCAACCATGAAAGGGATACGAGCATGTTTTCGGTGGGACAGACCGTTTGGCGCCGCGACGGGTCGCGCAGTGGTAAGGTGCTAGAGTGCGACGGGGACAGGGTTTTCATCGTGCAGGAGAACGGGGTCGAGCTGGATTTTGGGGCAAGCGACCTGACCGCGACGCCGCCAACGGGCGTGAAGGCTTCCGGAGCCAAGCTGGGCGACAACAGGCAGGCGGCCTACGTGGTGCCGGTTCGTACACTGTCTCCTCGCGAAATCACTCCTGATCATGTGCGGGTGCTGAGCATCTTGCCGGGGCGCACGCTCCAGGCTGTCGCAGCCTTGTTCGAACGCAGATCCGGAGCCGGAAAGTTCAGCGCACTTGCAGTCGCCGAAAAGTTGAACGTCGTCGCGGAAATAACCGGCGTGCCCTATCGCACGATGCGAGAATACAGCGACCGCCCCGGCGAGCTTGGGCTACTCATGGGCAAGGGCCTTGCAGACAGCCGAAAGACCGTCTGACACGGACGCCAGTTTCCGTTGGCCCGTTCGTACCGACGTCGGCGGAGACTTGAAGCCTACGCCGTCGGGACGGTCAGTGAGATTGCGACGAGGATGAAGATCTGCCTGCCCTATGACAGCCGGGCATTTGAGCCGGCCCTGCTGGCGCCGGACATCGTGGGGGCGGTGCTGGCGGCATGACACGGCCTGCGCTGCCCGGCACTCTGCATACGCGGCCCTCGATGTCGGATGGAACATTGACCTACCCACTTCCCGCGGGCGAGTAGGGGGAATACCTCCAGTCAGCGCATTGCATGAACACTTGGCTTAGGACTAGGCTTCCCATCGTGCTGGGCCGTTGCGTTCCTTGCGCGCGTTACCCTCACATTGCGATCCGCTGCTACCAGGGAGATTCGCCATGCGTCGCCGGACCCTTTTTAAAGCCGTCGGAGCCATCGGAGCTACTTCAGCGCTGCCGTTGCCCGCGATTGGCCAAGTCAGCCGCATCAATACCCTCCGCCTAGTTCCACACGCCAACCTGACCGTATTGGACCCGGTCTTCACCACCGCGGGGATCACCAACGAGCACGGCTATCTCGTTTTCGACCTGCTCTACGGCATGGACAGCAAGCAGCAGATCCAACCCCAGATGGCGGAAGGCCATACGGTAGAAAACGGCGGCCTTACTTGGCTGATCAAGTTGCGAGCAGGGCTAGTGTTCCACGACGGCACGCCCGTGCGGGCGACGGATTGCGTTGCCAGCCTGCAACGCTGGACGGTGCGTGACCCGTTCGGCCAACTGGTCGGCCGAGCGCTTGACGCCTTCGAGGCGGCCGACGACCGCACCATCCGGATCAAACTGAAGCGCCCCTTCCCGCGCCTGTTGAACGCCATCGGCAAGGCGGTGACGCCCCCATTCATCATGCCGGAGCGACTAGCCAAGACCGATGCGGGAACACCGATCACCGAGATGACCGGTTCCGGCCCGTACAAGTTCAACAAGGACGAGTTCGTCGCCGGCGCCCGCGTCGCCTATTCGCGCTTCGACGGCTACGTGCCGCGCGCTGGGGCGGCGGATTGGCTGGCGGGCGGACGCAAGGGCTGGTTCGAGCGTATCGAGTGGCATATCATCCCCGACCCGGCAACTGCCGCTGCCGCACTGCGCGCAGGCGAGGTCGACTGGTGGGAATGGGGCCTGCCCGACCTGCTGCCGCAACTCGCGCGCGACCCGAACATCCGCGTGCAGGTCACCGACAAGCTCGGCCTGTATTCCATCCTACGCTTCAACATGAATGTGCCTCCGTTCAACAATGCCAAGCTGCGCCGCGCCATCGTCGAGGCGGTGGACCAGAACGACTTTATGCTCCCCATCAGCGGCAACGACCCGCAGGGCTACCGCACTTGCTACGCCATGATCCCTTGCGGCCTGCCGCACTCCTCTGAGGTGGGTGCGTCTTACATGAAGGCGCCCAAGGACCTCGAGAAGTCGCGGGCCGCGGTCAAGGCCTCAGGCTATGCCGGCGAGAAGGTGGTGATTCTGAACCCCACCGACCTGCCTTCGCTGTATCCGTTGGGTGTGGTCGCCGCCGACCTATTGAAGAAGCTGGGCATGAACGTCGACCTCCAGGAGATGGACTGGGGTACAGTGGTGCAGCGCCGCAGCAGCGTGGAACCCGCGGAGAAGGGCGGCTGGAGCATCTTCCCCACCAATGGTGGCCCGCTCTTCATCGGCCAGCCGGCGCTGAACATCTATATCCGCGGCCAGGGCGCCAAGGGCTGGGTCGGCAACTACGACAATCCGGAGATCGAGCGTCTCGTCGAATCTTGGCTTGGCGCTGAAACTGATGCCGACCAGGACCGCATCTACAACGCGATCCAGACGAGTGCCTTCGACTCCCCGCCGATTGTTCCGCTGGGCCAGTACTATCCGAAAACTGCATTCCGCAAGGATATCATTGGAGTACAGGACTTCTCGCTACCCACGCCATGGTCAACCCGGCGGGCTTGATCCAGCCCCTACCGAACCGGAGTTTCGTCGACCGGGCGAACTCATGCGTTCGGCACGGTCTAGAGCGATATCCACCACGTCCAGCGCCCACCGTTAGAATCGGATCTCGGTAACGGTAGCGAGTTGGCGGCGGCGGAGAAGCTGGACCGCGGCTATCTCGGGTGCATCCTGATGCTGACGCTGCTGGCGCCCGACATAGTCGAGGCCGTCCTGAACGGGCGGCAGCCAGCGGAACTCGGGGGTGCACGTGCTGCGGGAGGGGTTTCCGGTGGAGTTGGGAGGGGCAGAGGAAGCAGCCGCGCGGAGATCAAAGCGTAGTTGGACGTTCGCTTAACCGAATTGGTTAGTTTTCATAGGCGTCGTGCCTCGCCATACAAATGCAGATTGTCGTGTGATCTGCAGCGATTTTCATAAGCGCAGCGAGGACATAAACATTGTTGCGGATCGCCATGGCGAGCCCGATATCCCAGGGCCGATCCGCGAAACACGATGTCAACCCTTTTCGAGTGCTCCATACTTGGTGTAGTCGGCCATCAACCCCAGCTTCAGGCCGGATACGCCGCGCCGCAGCACCGCGACCTCATTTCGTTGTAGCATGAAAGCCATGGGGCCGCGCTCGAAAAAGGCGCGCTGCATCGCGCCGTACAGGGCCAGCCGTTTGGCCGTGTCACCCTCCAATGTGCCTTTTCGTGCCATGGCGGTCAGTTCGGCATCCTGGAAATGGCAGCGCCAAGCCATAACCTTCAACGGGCTGGCGTCGGTATCGTCACCATTCTCGCAGAAGAACTGGGCGTTGGAGTGCGGATCAAAATAATCCGTGCTCCATCGGAGCAGCGCCATCTGGTGGTTTCGCGCGCGTGACTTGGTCAGAACCTGGCGTCCATCGCCGGCCACCAGAGTAACGCGTATGCCGATTTCGGCGAGGTTCGCCTGCAGCGCCTGCGCAATATCAGGAAAAGGCCAGACCGAGTAGTGGTCCATATCCACCGCGAAGCCACCGGCTAGTCCGGCTTCAGCCATCAACGCCTTTGCCCGGGCTACGTCGCGCCGGAACGGGCGGTCGGAGATGGCGCCAGGCATGCCGATCGGCAGGAAGGCCTGGTGCACGCCCCAGATATTCGGGGTGATATTCGCGGCGATGCCCTCATAGTCGATGGCCCATTTCACCGCCTGCTGCACTGCCGCCTTCGCCAACTCCGGCATCGCAAGGTTCAGCGCGATGTAACAAGACGTGCCCTGGCTGTGGCTGACCATGTGCAGATCCGGGTTCGCTGCGACAGTGCGTAACTGGTCGGCGCCGAGGTCGCGGGCCACGTCGGCATCACCTTTTTGCAGGATCAGCAACTGGGCACCTGAGTCGGCCACGTGCGTGAGAACCACGCGGCGCATTCGTGCGGGCGAGGGAAAATGAGGGTTGCCGACCAAGGTGATCCGTTCGCTCGCCGCCCAGGAGAGCAGCTTGTAAGGCCCGGCCCCGGCGGTGTTGGTCTTGAGCCACTGGTTGCCGAGATCTTCGCCGACCTGTTTCGCCAGCACGGCCGCCCGCTCGACGATGGAGCCGACGGCGGCGGAGAAACAATACAGCACGAAGCTGGAGGCCCGCTTCTCAGGCAGTTCGACAATCAGCGTGCGGTCGTCGACCGCGCGGATCAGGCTCTCAACATTGTCGCGCTTGAAACCAAACTGGGTAATGATGAAGCCCGGCGTTTTGTTCAGCTTCACGACTCGGTGCAGCGAGAATGCTGCGTCGTGCGCGGTCACCGTGTTGCCGGATTCAAACTTCGCGTCCGCCCGAAGGCGGAACGTGAATGTCAGGCCATCGGGGCTGATGGACCAGCTTTCCGCGAGGTCGCCGACGATGCGTGAGGTATCGTCAGGATCTGGCGAGATCAGCTTACGATAGCAGTTGCCGATGATCTCGTTGGCGGTGAACTCGTAGGCCTCGGCGGGATCGAAGCTGATGACATCGCCGATGTGACGAACCATTACCAGGATGTCGCGCGGCGTGTCGGCAAGCGCTGCGTCGACAGCCGCATACCAGAGGATTGGACCCGACGCTGTGGCCGTGAATAAAGAACGGCGTGTCAGCATGGCACTTTCCTTCTTGATTTAGGGCCAGTCTGGCCCTGCGACGCGTGCAAATCAAGGGTTGTCAGCCACGCCAGCCGGAAGCATTGTGGAAATGACGAGATCGACCAGAAAGGGACCGTCATGGCCGCATCCCGCACCCGCATGGACAAAGCCCACAAGCACGCACTCGATCTGCTAGAGACGGTGCCGCTGCTGGACGGGCACAATGACCTGCCTTGGGTCATTCGGCTGGACGAGCACGCGCGCGGCGACGTCGCGGCCTACGACCTGATGCGCGTGCATCCCGAGAGTGACACCGACATTCCTCGCCTGCGCGAGGGACGCGTGAGCGCGCAAGTGTGGGCGGCGTATGTCCCCTCGGCGATGGAGCACCCGGCGCGAACTGCGCTGGAACAGATCGATCTCATTCGCCGTATGCATGACGTTCATCCCGACGTGTTCATGTCGGCAACCAAGCCGTCCGATATTGCCCTGGCCAAGCGGCAGGGCAGGATCGCCTCCATCATCGCGGTCGAGGGTGGCGTAGGGCTGGAGAATAGCCTGGCGCCGCTGCGGCTATGGCACGCGGCCGGGGCGAGGCTGTTGACGCTCTGCCATTTTGGCACGCTCGATTGGTGCGATTCGGCGACCGATACGCCGCGCCATGGCGGGCTCACGGCCTTCGGCAAGCAGGTGGTGAGGGAGCTCAACCGCCTGGGCATGATGGTCGATTGCAGCCATGTCTCGGCCGAGGTGATGCACCACGCGCTCGATGTCTCCACGGCACCGATCGTGTTCTCTCATTCCAACGCCCGCGCACTATGCAGCCATCCGCGCAACGTACCGGATGACGTGCTGGAACGACTGCGCGCGGCTCGGGACGGCATCGTGATGGCGACCTTCGTGCCGGACTTCATCAGCGATGAAATTTCCGCCTGGATGCATCCCCTGCGCGAGGCGTTCAAGCGCAATACCGGCGGCGGCTGGCTGGCTGCGATCACCGCCTGGGAGCAGACCCATGGTCCGCGCCCGCTTGCGACGCTGGAGCAGGTGGTTGGCCATATCGAATACCTCGCCCAGAAACTTGGGCCGGCGCGGGTCGGCATCGGCTCAGACTATTTCGGCGTGCCCACGAAGCCCGTCGGGCTGATGGATGTCAGCCGCTATCCGTACCTACTCGCCGAACTCATCCGGCGTGGCTGGTCCGACGACGCCATCGCCGGCATCGCCAGCCAGAACTTCGTGCGGGTATGGCGGTCTGTGGACCGAGAAGGGATGCGGTTGCGCCGCACCACCCCGCCGGCGATCGGCACGGTGCAGGACTACGATGCGCCTGTAGCCGGAGCCTGACCCGTCTCAACCATCTCACCGTTCACGTGCCAATGCCTCGCCGCCGACGAGACGGGAGGAAGCAGCGAGTGCCGGCGGACAGGTCGGCAGTCTGGGTAGCGCCGCGCGCCAGGGTCGATAGCACGTCGATCAAGGCGGTGCCCCGCACCCACCAGTGGAAGCGGATGCCCGACGATGGCCACTATGGTTCGGCGAGCGAGTTTCCACAAAGAACGGGTCATCCCCCTGCAAAGCGCTCGACGACGGACGCGCAGGTTTTGCTCAGAACCGCGACCGCCGGACCTCCACATTGGCCTGCACGTCGATCAGTACAGTCCGACCTTCGGCGTTCAGCTTC
>JAPLOH010000323.1 GCA_026400845.1 Alphaproteobacteria bacterium | reverse complement strand
TCTTCCCGGCTTGCGCATACTCGCAACGGAAGCGCCGCCTGCAACGTGCGCCGGGAGGAGAAGCCATGACCATGTCTGGTCGCTTTGCCTGTCTTTGGCTCGGTCTGTTCGCGCTCGCCGGCTGCGCCGGTTCAGAGGGACCCGGAATGGGTGATCTGGCGGCGGTTCCCAACGAGCTCAGGGCCCTGGCGCCGCGGCCGGACCTGCAAGCTGCCGCCGAGCGTTCCTGCACGACCGAACCGCGCTACGACCCGCGCCTGCATGTTCTGACCATCGATGACCGCGGCGGCTACCGGCCGATCGCCGTCACTTGCCGCAATCAGTCGGTCCTCCGGCAGATCCACGCGGGCGCGCTCGGCGACGGCGTGCCCCCGCAAGGCCAGATGGCGGCAAGCTTCGACTGTGTCACGCGGATCACCGAACGTTCGGCGGGTGATGAGAAAACCTTGAACGAATACAACGCCGTGCTGTGCCAGATCGAGCGCATCCTCGATGCCCTGGCCCGCCCGCCCGACGGGGTGGAGCCTCGCCGGCCCGGGCCGCGACATCTCATGGTCTTCATTCATGGTGGCCTGACATCGCAGCGGCGCGGGCTGGAGCGTGCTCTCGAGAACATCCCCCTGATCGCCGATAACGGGGACATCTTCAAACAGATCGGCGGCACCGAATTGCTCGCGGGCAGCGAGGCCTTTCCATTGTTCCTCAACTGGCCATCGAGCTTCATCGACACCTACGCCGATTCCGTGACGCATTACGCGCAGGGGGAATATGGCGGCCCGCTGCGCAGTGCGGAAGCGCCGCTCTATCTGCTCAACGACATCGCCGAGGCGGTGATCAAGATGCCGCTCGACATGCTCAAGGCCGGGCATCGCCACCTGGCCCCCAGCTTCGACCTCGCCGGAGGGCGGGGCGGCTGCGATTTCGGCGCCAATTTCGGCTGCAACACGTTCGGTCACACCTGGGAACGGCCCCTGCAGACCACCGCCATTTACACCGCGACGCTGCCGACCCGGCTGATCACGGTACCGGCGCTCGATATCGGCACGCGCGCATGGAAGAACATGGTCGCGCGCACCCGCTTCGGTGTCGAGCGCTATGTGACGGCGGAGCAGCAGGCGGCAGTGCTGTCCACGGCGCTCCGCCCATTAGATGCTAAAACGAAAGATAAACAACGCATCCTGACCACCGGCGTCTTCCGCTTGTTCTTCGAGCGCTACGCCGCCCGCTTCGCCTCGGCAGCAACGGCGACGGGCGGGATGGCGGCGTGCGACCCGCGCGCGCCCCGCATCACCCTGATCGGGCACAGCATGGGCGCCATGGTAGCCAACGAGTTGCTGCGGGAGTTTCCGCGCCTCGGCTACCAGAACATCGTCTTCATGGCTGGGGCGGGCAGCATCCGGGATTTCCGCGTCACCACCGAGGTGGTGCTGCGCAACCCCCGGTGCCCGGCGGATTTGCGCTTCTACAACCTCACCTTGCACGAGGACTGGGACCGCAAAAGCATCGAATTGGGCGGGGCGGCGCCGATGGGGAGCCTCCTGGAGTGGATCGACGACATCTTCGAATACCCGGTCACCCCCGCCGACCGCACGATCGGCAAGTGGCGCAACATCGTCTACGCGCAAGACCAGTTCCACCCCGACGCTATCGGGCGGATGTTCTTTCACCGCTTCGGTCTGGAGGCCCCCGACCCGGTGGCGCATGGCGGTTTTGCCCAATGGCCGCCCAGCCCAGCGGAGAAAGCTGCGATGGCCAGCGATCTGTGCCCCCCGTTGGCCTTTTGGGACCCGCGCTTCTGGGCGGTGGTGCGGGAATCCGGGAAGTGCGACGGCACGCCGCTGGTGACGATCCGGACGCCTCAGCCGGGATGAAACGGTGCGCCCTTCATAAGCCCGCGTATTCGTGGCAGCCTGCACCGGTACATTGGGGTGGAGAGCAGCGATGCGCATCGCGGACATGGATTGGCGGATGGTCGAGGACTGGACCCGCAACGACGATCGCGGCGTTTTGCCGATTGGCAGCATTGAGCAGCATGCGGGGCTGTCGCTCGCAACGGACGCGATTCTCTCCGAGCGCGTCGCGGTCGAGGCGGCCGAACCCCTGGGCATTCCCGTCTATCCCGCCATCCCCTTCGGCCTCGCGCCCTATTTCCAGGCATTCCCCGGTTCGGTAACGCTGCGGGTCGGCACGCTCTGCGCCGTGGTCACCGATCTGCTCGACAGCATGAAGCGCTCGGGTTTTCGCCGCATCGTCATCGTCAACGGCCATGGCGGCAACCAGCCGGCCGCGGCGCTGGCGCAGGAATGGATGATGGACAACCCGGATTGCCGGGTGAAATTCCACAATTGGTGGAATGCGCCCAAAACCATCGCCCGGGTGCGCGAGATCGACACGGTGGCGAGTCACGGCTCGTGGCTCGAGAACTTCCCCTGGACCCGCCTGCCCAGCACGCCGGCCGATGAGGTGAAGGAGATGGTGGATACCGACCGGCTGAAGATGATGCCGCCTTTCGAATCCCGCAACATGCTCGATGACGGCAATTTCGGTGGCCGCTCGCAGCGGCCGGATCAGGAAATGCTGTCGATCTGGAACGTCGCCGTCGCCGAGACGCGCGAGATCATGGAGACCTGGTAGTGGAACCCATCCTGATTTGGGGTGCCGGCGCGATCGGCGGCACCATCGGCGCCTATCTCGCCCGCGCCGGGCATGACGTGACGTTCGTGGACATCGTGCCCGAGCATGTCGCGGCGATGAACCGCGAGGGGCTGCGCATCACCGGCCCGATCGAGAACTTCTCCATCCGCGTACCCTCCTTCACGCCCGACACCGTCACCGGCACCTGGAAGCACATCTTCCTCGCCGTGAAGGCGCACCACACCGCCGAGGCGACGCGGGCGCTCACGCCGCATCTGGCGCAGGACGGCTACGTGCTCTCCGCCCAGAACGGGCTGTGCGAAACGGTGATCCAGCGCATCATCGGGCGGGACCGTACGGTGGGTTCCTTCGTGAATTTCAGCGCGGACTGGATGGGCCCGGGCGAAATCATGTTCGGCGGCCGCGGCGCGGTGGTGCTGGGCGAGATCAACGGCCGGATCACGCCGCGCCTCGAAGAACTGCACAAGGTGATGCTGGATTTCGAGCCCGGCGCCGTCACCACGACGGAAATCTGGGGCTATCTCTGGGGCAAGCTCGGCTATGGCGCGATGCTGTTCGCCCAGGCGCTGGGCGATCTCGGCATCGCCGACTGCCTGGCGCGGCCGGAACTGCTGCCGGTCTGGCGCGCCCTCGGCCGCGAGGCGGTGGAGGTGGCGCTGGCCGAAGGGGTGGACCCCAAGGGCTTCAACGGGTTCGATCCGCGCGCCTTCATGCCCAACGCGCCGGCGGAGCAGGCGCGTGCCTGCGTCGATGCCATGGTCGCCTTCAACCGGCCCAATGCGAAAACCCATTCCGGCGTCTGGCGGGACCTCGCGATCCGCAAGCGGCGCACCGAGATCGACGTGCAGATCTGGCCGATCGCCGAAATCGGCGCCAAGCACGGGCTGCCCTGCCCGACCGTGCGCAAATTGGTCGACATGATCCACGAGGTCGAGAACGGCACGCGGAAAATGACCGACGACAACCTGCTCGAACTCATTCCAGCCTGAGAGGCAATTGCCATGCATATCCGTTTTGACAACAAGATCGTCGCCGTGACCGGCGCCGGCCACGGGCTCGGCCGCGCCATCGCGCACAGCTTTGCCAACCTCGGCGCCCAGGTCTACGCCTGCGACCTGCTGGAAGTACCGCTCGCTGAGACGACTGCCGGGACCACCATCCGTGGCAGCCGCGTCGACCTCACAGACCGCAAGCAGGCCGCCGCCTGGGTGCACTCCATCGAGCAGCACTGCCAGGGCCGCGCCATCGACGTGCTGGTAAACAACGCCGGCGGCGTCGCCGGCCAGGTGGTGCGCCCGCTCGACGAGGTGCCGGACGAGGATTGGGACAAGGTTTTCGCCGTCAACGTCAACGCTGCCATGGCTGTCTCGCGCGCGGCGATGACGGCGATGAAGCGGGCGGGCAGGGGACGTATCATCAACATCTCCTCGGGCGCCGGGCTCCAGGCTTCGCTGACGGGGATCCAGGCCTATTGCGCGGCCAAGCACGCCGTGGTTGGCCTCACCCGCCAGCTCGCCCATGAGCTCGGCCCCTTCGGGATCACCTGCAATTCCGTCGCGCCCGGCTTCATCCGCTCCAACCCCTCGACCGAAAAGCAGTGGGACAGCTACGGCGACGACGGCCAGGCCGCCCTGGTCAGCCGCATCGCCCTCAAGCGCCTCGGCACCTCGCAGGACATCGCCAATGGCGTGCTGTTCTTCGCTTCCGAACTGGGCGCCTTCGTCAACGGCCAGGTCATCCAGGTGGATGGCGGCCGATGAGCGTTGCCGCCGTTGATGACTGGATGGCGGAGAACAAGGCCCGGCTGCTCGATGAGCTGCTGGGCTTTATCGCCAAGCCGTCGGTCTCCACCGATCCGTCCTACAAGCCGGGCATGGAAGCCGCCGCCGGTTTGCTGGAGGCGCGGCTGAACCGGATCGGCATGCACAACGTGCAGCGCCTCAACGCCGGGGGGCATGACGTCGTCTATGCCAACTGGCTCGGCGCGCCGGGCAAGCCGACCGTGCTGGTCTACGGCCATTACGACGTGCAGCCGCCCGATCCGCTCGATCAATGGGAGACCCCGCCGTTCGAGCCGACCATCCGCGACGGCCGCATCCATGCCCGCGGCGCGTCCGACGACAAGTCGCCGCTGTGGATCGCGGTCTCCGCCATGGAGGCCTGGCTCGCGGTCACCGGCGGCCTGCCGGTCAATGTCAAACTGATGCTGGAAGGGGAGGAGGAGGTCGGCAGCCGCTCGCTGCCGGCGATCATGGACAGCCATCGCGACCTTTTGACCGCCGATGTGTTGATTTCCGCCGATGGGGGGCGCTGGCGGCCCGGCACGCCCACCATCAACACCAATTCGCGCGGCAACACCGGCTGCGAAATCACCGTGCGCACGGCGAGCACCGACCTGCATTCCGGCCGCTACGGTGGGCCGGTGGCCAATGCCGCGATGGTGTTGGCCCGCCTGCTCGGCACGCTGCACGATGCCGAAGGCCGCATCGCGGTGCCGGGCTTCCTCGATGGGTTGAAGCGCCCCTCCAACGCCGATTTCGCGTCCATGGCCGCGCTCGGCTTCGACGAGGCGGCGTTCTTCAGTGAAATCGGTGCCCGGCCGGGGGCAATCGAACCGGGAGTTCAATTGCTCGAGTCGCTGTGGCTGCGCCCGACCATCGAGGTGAATGGCATGTGGGGCGGCTACCAGGGGCCGGGCGGCAAGACCGTCATCCCCCGGGAAGCGCACGCCAAACTGACGTGCCGGCTCGGGCCGGGGCAGGACCCGCTGCGCGCGATGGAGACGCTCGAGGCGCATCTGCGCGCCAACCTGCCGGCCTGGGCCGATTTCGACATGGTTCGCAGCCGAGGGGGCAGCGCTGCCTATGTTGTGCCGGACGAAGACCCGTTCCTCCTCGCGGTCGAGCGCGTCATCGCCGACGTGCATGGCCAGAAGCCGCTGCGCGTGGGAGTCGGCGGAACCTTGCCGATCTCGGCGATGGCCAAGGATCGATTGAGGCTGGAGACGGTGATGCTGTCCTACGCGATCGCCGATGAGCGTATCCATGCGCCGAACGAATTCTTCCGGCTGTCGAGCTTCGACGACGGGCTGAAGGCCTGGGCACGGGCGCTGCCGATGTTCGGTTCGGTGGTCTTGCCAGAGCGCTGAGTCGTCGAGGTAACGGGCCCGCCAGGCGGTACTGCCTGGCGGGGGCCGCATCAACGCGTCAGGCTGATGATCGATGCACGAACGCTGCTGTAGATCGTTTGGAGTTCGCGCTCGAACGTCGAGCCGGCGACGAGCATAATTCCGCCCAGCACAGCCGCGGTCGAGACCAATTCAAGGAACGAAATGCCGCGGCGATCGTGCCGCAGGGCGGCAAGCGTTCGAGTCACATGTGCCATGGTCGGTCTCCTGCGGGGCGATGGGCGTATGCAACCGGAACGTGTGGTTGCGCCGTCCTGATTGCTTCAATTTGCATGAAAATTGTTAAGAATGGGTTAATTTATTCCAAAATTAACGTTACCACAAGAAATTTTGACGCTCTGCGCCGCGCCAGCGAAATCAGTCCAACCTGAAACCGCGTGCTCGCACATAGCCACCCCAGCCCTGACGCTCAGGCTGAGCATACTGACGGGCCTTGTCTTCGGACCAGCCATAAGCGACATCAGCCCCGAACACATCGTCGCGACGGCGCTCCCGGTATGGGCGGGTGAGGTCTCGTCGTGCGTCATACTCCGCCACCTCAGTGTCAAAATCGGAATCGGCGTGGCGGTCAACGTGGACGGTGGTCGCGAGCGGAAGGCGTGGACTGATCGAGCCGGGGTGGGCCGGCCAGCCGATGCACAGCCCGGCAACGGGGAAGACATACGCCGGCAGTGCCAGGATATCGGATACCGCCTGGGCATGATTGCGGATCGCGCTGATCGGGGTGGTCGTGAGACCAGTGGCTTCAGCGGCTGTTATGAAGGCCGACAGCACGATTGCGGCGTCAACGGCGGCATTGAAGAACGCGTCGAGATGATCATTGACGAAATCATGGCCGCGCAATTCATGTAGTCGGCGCTGGCGACGGTTGTTGCCGCAGAACACTGCGAAGGCGGGTGCCTTGGCCGCCCAGGGATTGTCCGGCAGCAGAGCCGCCAGGGCCGCACGCTGACCGGCATCGGCGACGAGTACGATGTCGGCCTGCTGCAGGTCGCTTTTCGTCGGTGCGGAAAGGGCTACGGCGGATAGAACATGAAGCAACTCTGGCGCGACCGGGCGCGGAGCATAGGCGCGGATTGTGCGGTGGTTCGCCATCCGCGCGAGAGTTGCGGCGCCCGGAAGGTCATCGGGCAAGGCTGGCGCTGCCCCGAAGCGGGCAGCGAGATGGGCGGCAAGGGCAGCGCGATCGTCATCCATGGTCATTCCTCCACCGGCGCCGCCAACCGGGCACCCATGAGGAGACCTATAGACGATTGGGGCGGCGAAACAGGGGGGACAGTTCGATCAGGGCGCCAGGATTACGGCGTCCGAAATTTGCGGCAGACGTGTCCGCCGCGGCTTCTCGGGCAGGCAGCCGGCAGCATCACGCTTCAACACGCGGAGCCCGTCGAAGGCCGCAATCTGGTGGTAGCGCGACCATGCAGCGGCAAATTCGGGATCGGAGGCGATCAACACGCTCACATAGTTGATCCCTTCGCGGGTATCGACCACCGCGAGATCGGGGCAATTGGCGATGAAATCCTTGACGACCCAGCGACGGATCGGCCATTCCTTCGGCGCCGCGCCATCTTGTCGGGCACGCCAGATCTCGCCCTTCAGCGCCCACATGCTGTCGAACCGGCTGGCCCAGGTAACGCCGGTATTGTTCACCACCGGAAAGCCGAGTGCGATCCATTCGGAAAACGCGATGTAGGTCCGCGCGTGCTCCTTGCGGATCAAGCGCTCGAGTTTCACTTCAGTGGATAATGCGGGTTCGACGGCGGATTCCACCCATGGGCGCAGCCGTTCGTAATCGGCAATCGCAAACAGCACGAGTGCCCCAACCACCAGAGGTACCGGAGCAAGCCGCTTCAAATGCGCGCGCCGCAGCCCGCTCAGCACATCGCGCAGCGCCTCGGCGGGGCGTGGCGGCATGACGGCGGCGATCCACAGCAGCAATGCCAGCAGAGTCGACACTGTCGCGGGTAGGCGATGGTAAAACCAGTTCTTGCCTTGCAGCACAAACACCACCGTTGCGCCAATGGCGAAGGCCGTCAGGGTTAGCAGCAGGTGGCGTTTGAACGGCGAGCGGCGAGCAAGGGTGGTGTGGCTCGACCAGCACAGTACGATGATGACCGCCTGACCGAACAGCAGCCGTGAGCTTTGCAGCAGGATGTCGATAGACGGGGTGTCGGTTCCACCGTACAGCGCAAGAGCCAGCGGTACCGCCTTTTCCAGGAAGGCCGGGCAGAACACCAAAACGCCGAGCCCGTAGATCCCGATGCTCAACACGGTCGCGATCGGCGCCGCCCGGAGTATGCGATGTCCGCGAATCGCGGCCATCACTTCAATGGCGATGATTGCCAGGATGTACGATGGCTTCAGCGCGCAGCCGAGCCCGGCGGCAATTCCCGCCAGACTGCCGACGAAACGCGGCTCCGCCTCGCCGTCCAACTCGCGCGAGAACAGGCAAAGATATGGCAGCACGGCGGCGATCAGCAGATGCTCGCGCTGGCCGAATTCGATACCCGGGACGGCCATCAGGACGATGCCGATCGTCGCGAACACAGGTATCGGGCTGGTGAAGACATTTGCCCGGCCACGCAGGAGCCCCGCCGACCAGGCGGCCGAGCCGAGGAGCAGCAATGCAAAAAACGGCGCGGCAACCAACTTGGGCGCCGCCCCCAATGTCGCGGCAACCCATGCGGGCACAGCGTAGATCCAGATTATGAGGGGCGGGTTTACCTCGACCAGGTCCTCATAGAGGCGCTGCCCCTCCAGCCATCGGCGTGCGACATACAGCAACCAGGCAACGTCGTCCTTCAGGGGCGAGCGAATTGCCGTGGTCAGAACCAAGGCCGTAATCGACAGCAGCAGCAGGATTGCGGCTGCATCGCGGCCGAAGCCGGGATAGAGCCGGGATTGAGAACGTCCAGCCTCGGACACGGCAACGCTCATATGATTCCGATCACCCGGAGACCACGTCCAAATTGCCGGGAAACGGGCGAAAAAACGAGCATCGTTGGTGAGGACATCCTGCGCAGCAGGGTGTTACGACAATATGAAGCGCTCCGCCAAGGTTTTGAAATGTAACGTTGTGTGACGGACGGCATGGTCAATTCC
Source organism: Alphaproteobacteria bacterium (assembly GCA_026400845.1). Taxonomy (GTDB): domain Bacteria; phylum Pseudomonadota; class Alphaproteobacteria; order Acetobacterales; family Acetobacteraceae; genus CAIYPH01. The sequence goes on along the minus strand of JAPLOH010000323.1, from coordinate 7,682 downwards.
CAGCTGCGATCCCATGCAAGCTAGGCGTCGATGCTGGCGGAACTGGCGCGTCGCAATGGCGGAATCATGGCACGCGGTGTGGCGTTTGCTTAGTCGAGCGTCGCCAGCAGGCCGGCCATCAGCCGCCCCCGCCACAGCAGGCTGTCGATCAGGATGAACTCCTCCAGGGTATGCCCACCGCCCCCCTGAACGCCGAGCCCATCGAGCGTGGCAATCCCCATCGCGCCGGTGAAATTGCCGTCCGAGCCGCCGCCGGAGCTTTGGTGCGGCAAGGCGTGGCCGAGCCGACTGGCGATCCGCTCCGCGTGGGCGTGCAGTGCCAGCACCTTGGAGTCGGGTTCCCAAACCGGGCGGGTCACCCCGCGGGACACCTTGAACTGCACGTCATTGCCGGTCGGCCGCAGCGCCAGCATGGCGGCCACGCCGCGGTCGAGGTCCTCCTGCCGCTTGGCCATCGACAGCGCTTCGCCAGTGCAGGTGGTGGTGACGCAGTTCACCCACTGGCCGCCATGGATCACACCGACCGAAAAGGTGCAGTCCTCCGTCGTCATGTCCTCGATGGCGATCAACTGGCGCGCCATCTCGCGGATCGCCGAACGCCCATCGGCAAGCCGGGCACCGGCGTGGGAGGGCTTGCCGGTCGCTTCGAGATTGAAGCGGGCGATGGCGTAGCGCCCCGTCGTCACACCGCCATCGAGCCTGCCGGGTTCGGGGACCAGCACATATTTGTGCCGCGCCGCTTCGGCTTCTATGAGGTCCCGCGTCGAGGGGGAGCCGATTTCCTCGTCCGAGGTGAACAGCACGGTTACGGGTAGTTTTGTTGTAATTCCAGCGCGGTGGAGCTGCTTGATGGCTTCGAGCGAGAGGTAGTTGCCGCCCTTCATGTCGTAGATGCCAGGGCCGTAGCAGCGCTCGCCGTCGCGCCGCCAGGGCAGCGGGCCGAGGGTTCCGAGCGGATGGACGGTGTCCATGTGGCCCATCACGAGAATGCCAGGCTCGCGAGAGGTGTGCGGGAAGGTGGCACGCACACAGTCACCATAACCCATGCGGCCGGCGATGCGATCAACCCGGGCGCCCATGATTGCGAGGTCGCGGCCCACCAGGTCCATCATCCGGTTGACCGCGGCGGCGTCGAATGTGGGGGACTCGCACTCCACCCAGGGGCGCAGGCCGGCGAGCATGGCGTCGGCGTCGAAGGGGAGGGCGTTGGGGTCCATGAACGTGATCCTGCGTCGTGATTGCTTGGCAGTTTCTCTGCCGATCGCTTGTCATGCAAGCCCGAGATAGGCGGTTCTCAGCCGCGGGTCATCAGCCAGATCGGCGGCAGGGCCATGCAGGGCAACGACGCCGTGCTCGATCACATAAGCCCGCTGCGCAATTGCCAGCGACTGCACCACGTTCTGCTCCACCAGCAGGATCGCGAGCCCCGCGGCGTTGAGCTGGCCGATCAGTGCGAAAAGCTCCTCGGTGAGGACCGGGGACAAGCCGAGCGAGGGTTCATCGAGGATCAGCAGGCGCGGCTCGGCCATCAGCCCGCGGCCGATTGCCAGCATCTGCTGCTCGCCCCCGCTCATGGAACCGGCGAGCTGCCCAAGGCGCTCCCCGAGGCGCGGGAAGATATCGAACACGCGCGCCAAATTGCGCGCCCGATTGGCCCGGCCGCGCAGGAAGGCGCCGAGCAGCAGATTGTCGCGCACGGAGAGGTTGGGGAAGATCTTCCGCCCCTCCGGCACCTGGATCAGCCCGGCCTGCACTACAGTGTCATAACCGGCATGCGTGATATTACGGCCTTCGAACATGATCGCGCCGGCGCTCGGTTGGATCAGCGCGGACAGCGCGCGGTTCAGGGTGGTTTTGCCGGCACCGTTCGCCCCGAGCACCGCGACGATTTCGCCAGCACCGACGACCATGTCGATACCGTGCAGCACGCCGAACGCGCCATAGCCCGCGTGCAGGTCCCGCACTTCAAGCATGGGCACTTCAAGCATGAGCGCCGAGCTTCGCCGCCGCGCCGCGACCCAGATAGGCTTCGATCACACGATCGTCATGGGCGATCGCACGGGGGGGGCCATGCGCGATGAGCGCTCCCTCGGCGAGCACGTAGACGTCGTCGGCTAGCGCGGCGACTGCTTGCATGATGTGCTCGATCAGCAGGACCGTCACGCCGCCGTCGCGGATTGCACGGATCATGGCGACGATCTCCTGGATCTCCGTCGGGTTCAGCCCCGCCATCACCTCGTCGAGCAGCAACATCCGCGGCGCCGTGGCGAGGGCGCGGGCGACTTCGAGGCGCTTGCGGCCGGCGACGGTCAACGCCGCCGCGGGCCGATCGAGGAATGGCCCGAGGCCAAGGCGCAATCCAACGGCGCGCGCCGCGGCGGTTGCTGCCGAGGTATCGGCGCTGCGCAGGAAGGCGCCGAGGCGGATATTCTCCAGCACTGTCAGTCCCGCGAAGGGCTGGGTGATCTGGAATGTTCGCACCATCCCGGCTTCCGCGATCTGGTCGGGGCGCCGTCCGGCGATGTCGTGACCGTCCAGTACGACCCGACCGGAATCGGGGCGGATGAAGCCGGCGATCATCGCGAAGGTCGTGGTCTTGCCGGCGCCATTGGGGCCGATCAGCGCCGTGATGCTGCCGGGCGGCACTTTGAGCGCGACGTCCCGCACGGCCTGCAGGCCACCGAAGCGCTTCGACAGGCCGCTGACCTCAAGCACGCCAGCGCTCCCAGATACCGATGATGCCACGCGGCAGCAGGCCGATGATCACGAGCAGCACCACCCCGTAGAGCATCGGCGCAAAGCCCGGGGTGTCGATCCAGCTGCGCGACACGTCGGCGATGATATGGAGCACGATGGCCCCCAGGATTGGCCCCCAAACCGTGCCGGCGCCACCAATCATCGCGACGAGCAGCATCTCCACGCTGCGCTCGACGCCGAAGGAAATCGCGGGGTCAACATAGAGATAGGTTTGCGCGTAGAGCACGCCACCCAGTGCGGTCAATCCGCCGGAAAGGGCGAGCGCAATCGTCTTGGTGCGCACCAGGTTGACACCCAATGCCGCCGCCGCGTCCTCGTTTTCGCGCAATGCCGCCAACCTTGCGCCAAATCGCGCGCGCTTCAGCCAGGCGGCGGCGGCCGTAGCCAAGACCAGGAACGCCAGCGCCACCGCGTAGGTGGAGCGACGATCGGCAAACTGGAAATTGCCTGCCCCCATGCCAAGCGGAATGTTGATGCCAAGCCCACCGCGGGTGAAGTCGAGGCTGTTCGACAACACGCGGAACACCTCGGCGAAGGCCAGGGTCACCAGTGCGAAATAGCTCCCCCTCAGCCCGGCGCGGAAGGCGGCCGCCCCGATCGCGGCGCCGACCAACGAACCGGTCACCAAGGCGGCGGGAAGCGCGAGCCAGGGGTTCAATCCCCACCGGGTTTGCAAGATGGCCGCCGTATAAGCGCCAGTCCCGAAAAAGATGGTGTGGCCGAAGCTGGTCAGTCCACCGAAGCCACCGGCGATGTTCCAGCACTGGCCGAGAAAGGCGGATACCACCGTGAGCATGGCGAAGTTCACCAGGGACTGCGAGGTGAGGGCGAAGGGCCCCAGCGCCAAAACCAAACCCACGACGATCAGCGGTGCCTTCATCGCGCGGCTCCGAACAACCCGGTCGGGCGGAACAGCAGCACCGCGATGAACACCAGTGAAATGCCAATCGGCCCCAGCGATTCGCCGAGCCACAGGCCGCCCAGGCTTTCAGTGACGCCGATCAGCAATCCGCCGACCACGGCGCCGGGGAAACTCCCCATCCCGCCGAGAACCACAATCGTGAAGGCCACCAGCACGAACACGTTGCCGACATGCGGCGAGACGAAGAAGGATGGCAGCAACAGGCAACCAGCGGCGCCGAGGCAGCCGATCCCGATCCCGTAGGCGAGCGCAAAGATCCGCTCCGGCCGGATTCCCATCAGCCGCGCCCCCTCCGGCTCCTTCGCCACCGCGCGAATGGCCCGGCCGGTATCGGTCAGCGCCATGAATGCCCACAAGGCACCGGCAAGCAGCAGCGAAACGGCGAAGGCGATCACCTTCGGCACCGAGAGCAGCAGCGGCCCGGCCTCGATGACGGCGAAGGTGAGGTCGCTCTCGATCTGTCGCGTATCGCCACCGAACAAGGTGAGGAACACATTGTCCAGCACCACGGCCACACCGAGGGTGGCAAGCAGAATCGCTCGGTCCTCGCCACGCGACACGCGGCCGATCACGTAACGGTAGAGCAGCCATCCCAGCGCAAACATCGCCAGCGCCACCACCGGCAACGCGGCGTAGGGATGCACTCCGGCCTTCTCCGCCATCAGCCAGGCCGCGAACATCGCCACCATCAGCAGCGAGCCATGCGCGAAGTTGACGATGTGCAGCACGCCGTAGATCAGCGTGAGCCCCAGGGCAACCAGCGCATAGACGCCGCCAATCAGCAGCCCGTTGATGAGGGCCGCGGCGTAGATCTCCGCCAATTACGCCTTCGGCCGCGGGAAAACTGCCGCCACGTCGGCGAAGCTGTCCGGCCAGATCACGTGCATGTCGCCCTGCTGGATTTGCAACGCCACCGGATGCGCGCCGGAATTCTGCCCGTCGGTGAATTTCGTCGGCCCGTATGGCATGAAATGGTCGCTGAACGTCGAGGCGTTCAGGGCCGCGATCGCCTTCTCCTTGTCGGCACTGCCAGCCCGTTCCCAGGCGTCGGCCAGTAGTTTCACCGCGAAATACCCGAACGGCAGTTCCCAGGAGTAGAACTGCCCGCTGTCCTCCACGCGCTTGCGGAAGGCGGTCGCGCGCGGGTCCTTCGGATTATGCCAGTGGTTGAAGTCGATCATGTTCTCCGCGACCTGCGGGGCCTCCTTGGCGAACTTCAAATTGAAGCCGCCGCCGGAGATCGAATAGGTCGACATCAATTCGACGCGCTGCTGCACCAGGGTGCGGGCGAGCAGGACGTACTCGTTCTCGTAGTTCGAAATCAGCACGATGTCCGGCTTCTCGGCCTTGATGCGCAGCACGATGTTGGTGAAATCGCGCGTCGGCGTGGCGTGGGGCAGCAGGGCCTTCACCTCGATCCCGATCAGCGGGAGCTTGGCGGCCTGCAGCTTGACCGAGTTGGTGCCGAACTCGCTGTCCTCGTGGACGATCACCGCCGTCTTGGCGGGGCTGCCGGCCTTCTTGTTGATGGCGTCGAGGGCTGCCATGGCATCGGTGGTCGCCGTGGTGTTGTTGGGGAAGAAGCGGAAGGTGTTTTTCAGCCCACGGGTCGTGATGGCATCCGCGATGCCGCTGTCGATCGCGAAGGGGATGCCGTATTTCGCCGCCGCCTGTGTCGCGGCGAGACCAAGATTGGAGGCGAAGCAGCCGGTGAACCCGGCGGCGCCCGCCTCTGCCATCTGGTCGACCAGCTGCGTGGCGATCTCCGGGCGGCCTTGCGCGTCACCCAGCAGCGCCTCGATTTTGGCGCCACCCATCGATTTGATGCCGCCGGCCGCGTTGATGTCGGCGATCGCGAGTTGCCCGCCAAGCCGGCAACGCCCGCCCGCGCCGGCGAGCGCGCCGGTGACCGGATGGATCAGACCGAGCTTGATTGGCGCGGCCTGCGCGCGAGCAATGCTCGGCATCGCCAGCGTTGCTGCCGCAGCAAGGGTTGATCGGCGAGTTAGGCGTGTGTGGCGCATGATGGGCCTCCCGAATGGCGTCGACCGATCATATTCCACTTTCTGCCTGGTTTACACCCACGCGTGGGGACGCAATTGGCCGCCGCAGGATTTTACCTCCTCGGCAAATCACCTTGAACCTGTTCAGCCACACGCGTCCGCGACGTGGAATGGGAGGCTGACGGGTCCACTATCGGTCAGGGTTCACAGCGGCAAGCGCCCGGGGGGACGCTGCGCGGGGCGATTGTTTTCGCGTACCATGTTGGCGAGCATGGAGATGAGGTCGGCGAAGGCAGTATAAACCTCGCCAGGCGGAACCTTGGGGACCTCGCCGATGCTGACCTTATCCGACTTCAGCAGCAATTCGCCGTTGCCCTTGAGGTATTGGCGGTTGATGAGATCGGCGATCGGCTGGTGACGGGCGGCGAAACGGTTGAAGTCTTCCTGGCTGACAACAAGGCTGCTGCTGCGAGCGGTCGGACGGTTGAGAGCGACATTCGAAATGTCACGGCACAGGACACGGCCGTTGGGCAGCCGCCCGAGGGTGGCAAAAACGACCTGCTCGGCCTCGGTGGGCGAACGGTTCACCACCTGGCGCGGTGTTTCATACTTGAATTCATGCTCGCTCAGCAGCCCAAGGAAGCCGCGAACGAGATTTTCGCGCTCCTTGTCGTAGAGACGCACGATGATCTGCTCGGGCGGGAGGACGCGGGCAAAGGGTTCGAGCTCACGGTGATAGGAACAGACATACTGGTTGAGAAACGCCGTCCGATTGGCGTTGATGTCTTCTGGGTCGGCAGTCACTGTCCCCATCTTCAGGACTTGCATGTATGTCGCGAGCGCCTGGTCGAGCATATGCCGGACGTACATGATGACGACCGGTGTGCAGCCCTGTTCGGTGAAAAATTTGCAGAGTTCGGCCACGGCCTCGGGCTGAACGAGGCGCATCATCTCACTCGAAAATAACAGATCCCGCCCGTCGGCCTCGGCGATCGAGCGCCGTAGCCAAGCCAGAATGTCAGCCTTGTTGAAGGGGCGTGGGCTCTTGCCGCCATTGAGCAAGGGGGCGAGTGCCATGGCGTTGCCAGACGAGATGCGGCCACGTTCGGCGTCATTCCCGGTGCCTTCGAACCCCTTGGGGTAGAGGACGCCGTTGGCGGCGAGTTGGTCACGAAGCGCGGCCATCGCAACCTGGATCGCGGAGGATCCGGTCTTGATGAAGCCGGTATGGAGGAAAACGCGCATACTGCACTACTCACTGTTGAGTCGGGTCGATCAATATTGGGTTGCCCGCGACATCCGCGTTTTCCGCTGCGTCGGCCCGGTTCGCGGTGATACTACGCGACCGAGTTGCCGCGCCCAGCCCACCCGAGCATCCTGGGCGGACGATAGCCGCGGCGTGAACGCTCGACAACCCGACCGGCGGGCACGGTGGCTTAACAGTCCCGTGATCGCGGGTTTGTCTGGCACCGTGCCATCACTCCGCCGCCGCACGCAGGGCACGGTTGATGCGGGAGCGGCGTTCGCTGGCGAGTGCCATGGCGGAGGTGGCGAGCATGAAGACCACCGAGGCGGCGAAGATCAGGCGGGGGTCGGCGTGGTCCATGATCCAACCGAACAGCAGCGGGCCGGCGATGCCGCCGATGTTGAAGCCGGTGGAGACGATGCCGAAGACGCGGCCTTCCGCGCCGGGCGGCGCGGCGCCGCGGACCAGCATGTCGCGGGACGGCATGATCATGCCGGAGAGGAAGCCGGCGAGGCCCATGGCGGCGATCAGCGGGATCGTCGGCATGGCGATATAGCCGACGATGGCCACCAGCACGCCGGTGAGGCCGAAGCCCAGCGCGGCGACGTCGCCGTGGCGGCTGGTGCGGTCGGCGATGATGCCGCCGGCGAGCACGCCGAACGCACTGGCGGCGAGCATCACAGTGAGCGCGGTATTCCCGACGGCAAGCGGCACGGCGAAGGCGGCTTCGAGGGCAACGACGGAGAAGCTTTGC
>JAPLOH010000006.1 GCA_026400845.1 Alphaproteobacteria bacterium | reverse complement strand
GTCACATTTGGACGCGAAAAACGCCCCTCAGGGGGTCACTATTCGCCGCGATTTCACAGGGAGCACCGCCTGATCTTCACCAACATCCGCCAGGGCACACAGGGGGGCGGCTACCCGCGCTACATCGCAGGCGAATGGAACGCACCGCCCGAGGACTGCGGCGGCGTCCCTGGCTTCTACGACAAACTCGACGCCGCGGCCGATCCCAAGCATCCCGATCACGACGAGATCAAGGAATGGCTGAGCGACTACGACCCCAACACCATCGACGAGACCCAAATCAAGATCGCAATCGGTCGCATCGCAAAGCGGCGCAACGCAGCAGCGGCACGGCTGGCTAAACCGAAGACATCATAACCCTCAAGCCGCAGCGGCAGATCAACTGCGGCATTGGCCGGATGGATACCGAGGCGGCGACCGTGCGGGACCACCCCGCCACCAACAACAGCAGCTTCCGGATCGTCGAATGCCTTTAGGAGAACCCCATGCCCAATGCCGAGGACGTCGCGCGGCAGATCGCCGTGCACGAAGCCGTCTGCGCCGAACGCTGGAAGCAGACCAGCACACGCCTGTCGCGGATCGAGATCGTGCTGGGCGTCATCGTCGTGCTTCTGCTCGTCGGCGAGGAGTCGACGATCGATGTATTGAAGCGGCCACTTGAAAAATGGGCTAAGGCAGCAGGACAACTGCGTCCAGATCACACCCAAAAAGTGCCTGTCTTTCGCCCCGACGGCGACCACCGACCGGTCAGACGCGACGCGAGCGCATCCGGGCGCCGTCACCGTTGCCAGAGCTACCGGATTGCCGATAGGTTCACCGCTCGATGGACGGATCGGCCGGCCATCTGAGGAATGTCGGTCAAAATCCCGACGAGGCCTGCACGCCGCTAATCTACACCGCGAGTTGTATCAAATATTCTGACCACGGACATACACGCCAACATCGGCAATTACCGACACGGGGGACCGACCATGAACGCCATCGACTACATCGCGCAGATTCTGAAGCAGGAAGGCGTCGAGTGGATATCCTGTTTCCCCAGCAACCCGCTGATCTCGGCGGTGGCGAGGGTTGGTATCCGGCCGGTTGCATTCCGGCACGAGCGTGGCGCGGTGATGGCGGCGGATGGCTACAGCCGCATCAGCGACCGGCAGAAATTTGGCGTCTGCGCCGTGCAGGCCCAAGCGGGCGGTTTCTGGGCGGCAACAATCTCGACCGTCTGTCGGTGAAGCCGAACTTCACGGCGGCCCGGAGCTATCAGGGCTGGGTCAAGCAGGTGGAGGCGATCTATACGCCGAACCAGGTGGGCGACGTGATGCGCCGCGCCTTCCACGCCTTGCGCAACGGGACGCCCGGCCCGGTGGTCGTGGAGCTGATCGCCGATGTCTGCGCCCAGGAAATACCGGAAGCGGCCCGGACCTACAAATCCCCCAAAATCCACCGCCAAGTGCCTGAATCCTCCGCTATCGAGGAAGCCGCCGCGGCGCTGATCGGCGCGAGGCGGCCGGTTATCTGGGCCGGCCAGGGCGTGATGTTCTCCGGCGGAACGGACGCTTTGCGCGAACTGGCAGAACTGATCGCAGCACCTGTGTTCTGCACCATGCCGGGCAAGTCCGCCTTTGACGAACGCCACCCGCTGGCGCTGGGCGCCGGCAGCGGCACTACCACCGGTCCCGCCAACGAATGGCTCACCGGCAGCGACGTGATGCTGGCGCTGGGTACCAGCCTGACCCGCTCGCCCTATGCCCAGAAGATCAAGCCAGGCAAGACTATCATCCACAACACCAATAACCCCGACGAGTTGAACAAGGACGAGGCTGCCGATATCGGCCTGGTCGGCGATACGAAGCTCACCATCCAGGCTCTGATCGCGTGCATCAAGGAGCAGACCGGCGGCCAGGGCGTCGGCGAGCGCTCCCGGACCGAGGCCGAGGTCGCCGCGGCGAGGGCGAAGTGGATGGCCGAGTGGACGCCGGCGCTGACGGACGATTCGGAACCGATCAGCTACTACCGCGTCATCCAGGCGCTGAACGATACGCTGGACCCCGAAAACAGCATTGTCACCCATGATGCTGGTGCGCCGCGCGATACCATCGTGCCATTCTACACGGCGACAACGCCGCACAGCTATGTCGGCTGGGGCAAAACCACCCATCTGGGTTTCGGCATCCCGCTGATCATCGGTGCGAAGATGGCGCAGCCGGGCAAGTTCTGCATGAACCTGATGGGCGACGGCGCCTTCGGTATGTCCGGCACGGATATCGAGACCGCGGCCCGCTCCGGTGCGGCGATCACCACGGTGTTGCTGAACAACAGCGCGATGGCGACCTATTCCGGCCCTACCCAGGGCACCATCGGCAAGGAAGCGCGCGAAGAGTACGGCGTCTCCACCATGCAAGGCGACTACGCCAAGATCGCCGAGGGCATGGGCGCGGTCGGCCTGCGGGTGACCAAGGCGGCGGAGCTCGGCCCGGCCTTGCGGCAAGCGCAGAAGCTGAACTCCGAAGGCCGGACCGTACTGATCGACGTGAAGGCCAATGTGGAGGACCGGCGGTCGCGGTTCTGAGCCAAACCGGCGTATCCGTCGTCGAATGCTTTGCAGCGGGATGTCCCGGTCTTTGTTGAAATCCGCTGACCGGGCGTCGCTGGGTTGGGACGTTATGCTGCGGCGTTGTGGCGTTTAAGAACTGGGTTGATGGCGTGCCTGGCGCCAGGGGCTGCCGGGGCCGTCTTCAGGATCGGCAATTGGCGATGGGCGTTGTGTGCACAACGGTGACAAACTCGGCGTGGCAAAAGGACCCTGTTTGAGGGGTGATCGACGCCACAACATCGCAATCACCACCGTCGCGGCATGATGCACGGCCACCTCACCTAAACACGATTTTCCACCACGTTGACGGACGTGCCGAGCGTCCAACCGTTACCGCAGCTCGAAATCCGCCATCGCTGGCTCGGCGATCCACCGGTAATACGCCTCTGCCCGCCACGGCATGTTCACGCCGGAACGTCCGTGCTCGTTCAGGTAGTAGCTGCCCGAGCCCTCGCCGCCCCAGATCAGCCGCCCCATCGCACTATCCATCCGCGCATTGTAGGCGTCGTACACCTGCGCCCTCACCTCTGCGCTTCCCGCGCCCCGCTCCACCATTGCCATGATCACCTGCGTGGCATACCCCGCCCACAGCTCCGCCCAGGCATGAAACCCCCCGCCCCGCGGCTGCCCGTTCGGTCCGTAGAACATGAAGAAGTTGGGAAACCCCGGCATCGTCATACCCAGGTAAGAGCGCGCCCCATCCTTTGCCCACAGCGCCTCCGGGGTCACACCCCCACGCCCGCGATAGCGTACCGGCCACAAATAGCGCGACGTCTGAAAGCCGGACCCCAGTACAATCAGGTCGAACGGCCGCTCCGTGCCATCCGCGGACACGATGCCGCCAGGGGTGATCCGGGCGATCGGGTCCGTCAGCAGCTCCACGTTGGGTCGCAGCAGCGCATCGAACCAGCCATTGTCGACTACCAGTCGGCGCGCCGCCGGCGGGTAGGCTGGAAGGCTCTTGGCCAGCAGGTCCGGCCGGCCGGCGAAGCGGCTGCGCAGCGTCTGCTCCAGGAAGGCGCGAAATTTGTCATTGCGTTCGTTCACAAGCCCGCCGCGCTGCTGCCACTCCAGATCATATTCCTGCAGCGGCTCAAGCTGGCGATCGAGGATGGAAAATGCGTAGCAGAACCAGCTCCAGTAGTTCGGCATGTGGCGCATTAGCCAGTGCTGCGCCTTCGTCACCGGCGCCTGATATCCCTCCACCGGCGCTACCCAGTTTGGCGTGCGCTGGAACACGCTCAGCGTCTCCGCCGCCCGCGCCAGATGCGGCATCAGCTGCGCCCCGCTCGATCCCGTTCCGATCAGCGCCACCCGCTTGCCCGCAATCGGCACGCTGTGGTCCCACATAGTGGTGTGGAACATCGCCCCGCCGAACCGCTCGATCCCCTCGATATCCGGCAGTTTGGCAGTGCTGAACAAGCCGCTCGCACTGAACAAAATCCGGGTGGAGAGCGCACTCTCGCTCCCGCCGCCCGTTATCAGTCGCAAGCTCCACCGCTGCGCCGCCTCGTCCCACACCGCATCGGTCACCGCGGTGTTGAACCGGATATGCTCGCGAATGCCGTATTTGGTGGCGATATGCTCCAGATAGGCGCGAATTTCCGGCTGGCTGGCGAAGTAGCTGCGCCACGGATAGTTCTTCTCGAACTTGAACTGGTAGACGAAATTACTGATATCCACCCGGGCTTCCGGATAGTCGTTCAGCACCCAGGTGCCGCCCACGCCGCTCTGCCGCTCGATGATGCGGAATGGAATGCCCAGCGCCTTCAGCCGGATGCCGGTCGCGAGCCCGCTGATGCCGGCGCCGATGATGGTCACGTCGTAGCCCGCCAGCACCTCCGCCGAGGGTCGCTGCCGCCATTCCAACGCACGCGGCATATCGCTAAAGGCGAGTTCCTCGACGGCGCGGCGCAGCATCATCGGGTCATCCGCCGGGGCGCCAAACAGGTCGAGCAACCGCGCCGTCTCCGCGATATCCGGCGCCGGGCACTGTGCCACGGGGCCGCCCCGCAGATAGGCCACTGCCTTTTCCTTCAGCGCCGCCCTGTCGTCGGGCGCGACCACCATCACCGACATCGACCCGCCCCGCACTGCCCGCGGCTCGATGCGCATGGTGGCCAGCGCTGGGTCGCCGGTCTGCTGGAACAGCGCCAGGCGCAGCGCGTTCAGATTCGCCTGCTCCACCGCGCCGCGAATGAACGCCTCATCTGGCCAGGGCTCACCATCACACGGCAGGTTGTCGTCTGCAGACATGAGCGATGGCTCCCCCCGGTTCCCTGCCGATCCCGGGCCAGGGTCCGGCTCGCGCAAAGCATGTCCGCCGGCCCGGCGGGGCGCCAATGCAAAGACCGTATCGCCAGGCATTTGCGCGGTGGATGATTGGCGCTAGCCTGCGAGCCGCATTCTCCGTCGTCAGGCGCACATGAACCTTGCCGGAATCGACCTCAACTTGCTCCTCATTCTCGATGCGCTGCTGGAAGAGCGGCACGTCACCCGCGCGGGTCAGCGCGTGGGCCTCAGCCAGCCCGCCACCAGCAGCGCGCTCAACCGCTTGCGCCACGTTTTCAATGACCCGCTGATGGAGCGTATCGGGCGCCACATGGTGCTCACCGAGCGCGCCCATTTGTTGCAAGGCCCGCTGCGCGAGGCGATCGCGCGGTTGCGCTTGGTCGTCACCAGTGCCGAGCGGGTCGATCCCTCGACCACCGAATTCAGCGTGCGAATCCTGGCTTCGGACCAGATGGCCTTCATTTTCCTGCCCGCACTGCGCGAAACGCTCCGGCGCATCGCGCCCCGCGTTGAGGTGGTTTTCGTCTGGTTCGAGCGCGACCGCACATTCGATCTTCTGCTCGATGGCAAGATCGATTTCGCAATCGGCGTCTACGGCGATGCCCCGTATGGCTGCAGCCGGACGCCGTTGTTCGAGGACGAGCTGGTGGTGATGGCGCGCAAGGGCCACCCGATTTTCACCCGTAAGCTCACGCTCAACCGCTTCCTCAGTCACCCCCGCGTTACCGTCTCGTTCGAAGGCCGGCAATCCAGCTACATCGAAACCGCGCTCGCCCGCGCCGGCGCCGCC
>JAPLOH010000268.1 GCA_026400845.1 Alphaproteobacteria bacterium | reverse complement strand
GCAGCAGGCCGCGCCAGGCGGCTTCGTGAAGGCGGAGATTGACGAAACCCGGACCGGCCGAGGCCGCCTCGGCCACCAGCGGATCGGCGGCGAGGGTGGCGACCAGCCGGGCCGCGATGTCCGACGGCTTCATACGTGCGGGCTTAGCGGAGACCATCGCCGCGTTGGTCGCCATGTCGCCATGCGCCGGGTCCTTGGTTGGCGTCACCTCCACGCGGGCCGCGACGTCATCGGGCAGGTCGGGCACGATGATGCGGAGTGCCGCGATCACACGCTCGCGCAGGGTCGAAAAGATATCGTAGGTCATCCTGGTCCTGTTCGGTCAGCCGCTGACGGAGATATCGGTCAGGCGGAGGTGCTCGTCCATGGCGAAGCGGTCGGTCATGCCCGCGATATAATCGCACACCACGCTGGCCATGCGCGGCGTGCCCACCCCCTCGCCGGCGCGGGCGCGCCAGTCATCGGGCAGCAGGCCGGGCTCGCCATTGAGCACGGCGAAGAGTTCCCCCACCACCTTGCGCGCCTTGTAGTGCATGCGGTTCTGCCGCCAGTGGCGGTACATGCGGGCGTAGAGGAATTCCTTGATGATGCCGTTCGCCTCCGCCATCGGCGGGCTGAAGGCGACCATCGGCTGTTTCGCGCGGCGGATGGCGGCGGAATCCTCGGGGGCGAGTGCAGCGATGCGGCGGCGGGTTTCTTCCACCACATCGTTGATGAGGGCGTTGATGACGCGACGGTTGGTTTCGTGGCGCAGCCGGGTCGGCGGCACGTCGAGGCTGGCGCGCCTTGCCTCGGCCAGGGCCGGCCCGACAACCGGGAGATGCGCGACGTCGGCAAACGACAGGATGCCGGCGCGCAGCCCGTCATCGAGGTCATGGCTGTGATAGGCGATGTCGTCGGACAACGACGCCACCTGGGCCTCGGCGGAGGCATGGGTGGTGAGTTCGAGGCCGTGGCGGCCATCATAATCGGCGACATAGGGAGGCGGTCGGCGCACCGGGCCGTTGTGCTTGGCCAGGCCCTCCAGAGTTTCCCAGGACAGGTTCAAACCATCGAACGCGGCATAGCGGGATTCCAGCAGCGTCACCACGCGCAGTGACTGGGCGTTGTGGTCGAACCCGCCATACGGCTTCATCGCCAGTGCCAGGGCGTCCTCGCCGGCATGGCCGAAGGGGGGGTGGCCGAGATCATGCGCCAGGGCCAGCGCCTCGGTGAGATCCTCGTCGAGGCCGAGTTCGCGGGCGATCGAACGGGCGATCTGCGCGACTTCCAGCGTATGGGTCAGCCGCGTGCGGTAGAAATCGCCATCGTGGTTGACGAAGACCTGGGTCTTGTATTGCAGTTTGCGGAAGGCGGAGCTGTGGATGACGCGGTCGCGGTCGCGTTGGAATGGGCTGCGCGTCGGCGATTCCGGCTCCGGGTGGAGCCGGCCGCGCGTCGCATCCGGTCTGACGGCCCATTTTGCCCGATCCATCCGCCGCGCATACACCCTGCCCCGCGCTGCTTCAATGTAGCCCTTCAAACCGCCCCTCTTCAAACCGCCGCAATACGCGCTATGTTCCTTTGCATGGACACATTATCCCTCGCCCCCTTCCGCCTTACCGATCGCGCCGCTGCCCGTATCGCCGACATCGTGGCCATGCAGCCCGGCCAGGCCGCGCTGCGGGTCGAGGTGCTGGCCGGCGGGTGCAACGGGTTCCAGTACCGCTTCAACCTCGATGCGTCGAAGACCGACGAAGACATCGTGATCGAGCACAACGATGCCCTCGTGTTCATCGACGCCGCGAGCATGGACCTGCTGGCCGGGTCCGAGCTCGACTACACCGAGGCGCTGATGGGCGCCCATTTCGCGGTGCGCAACCCCAATGCCGCCTCGTCCTGCGGCTGCGGCACCAGCTTCTCGGTGGCCTGAACCGCGTGAAGCTCGCGACCTGGAACGTCAACTCGATCCGCCAGCGCGAAACCCATGTCCGCGCCTGGCTGGAGCGGGTGCAGCCGGATGTGCTGTTCCTCCAGGAAATCAAATGCGAGGCGCCGAATTTCCCGGCGATGACCTTCGAGGCGGCGGGCTATCGCGCCGAGGTGGTGGGGCAGAAGAGCTACAACGGGGTGGCGGCACTGAGTCGCATCCCTTTCACCACCATCCATCGCGCCCTGCCAGGGCTGCCGGCGGAGGACGCCCAGGCGCGCTATGTCGAGATCGAGGCCGGTGGGCTGACCCTGATCGGCATCTATCTGCCCAACGGCAATTCCGGCGGCGATGCGGGCTACGAGTACAAGCTGGCCTGGATGGCGGCGCTGCGGGAACGTGCCCGCGCGTTGCTGGAGGCCAACACGCCCTTCGCCATCCTCGGTGATTTCAACGTCTGCCCGACCGACGCCGACTACTCCCCCGCCGCCCTCGGCCCCGCCGACGCGCTGTGCCGCCCGGCGACACGCAGCGTCTATCGCAGCCTGGTGTGGCTCGGTCTCACCGACGCCATCCGCGCGCTTCACCCGGACGAGCGGGTCTGGACCTTCTGGGACTATCAGGCCGGCGCCTGGCCGCGCGATTCCGGCCTGCGCATCGACCATGCCCTCCTCTCGCCCACGCTGGCCGAGGCACTGGTCTCCGCCACCCCCGATCGCGACGAGCGCGGCCGTGAGCAGCCCTCGGACCATGTGCCGGTGGTGATCGAGTTGGCATGATCCCGGGCGACGGGTTGCTCGCTGGTGACGTCGAGACGCATATGCGCCTGTTGATGCTGCCGGATGTCGGTGGCGGACGGTGCGCGGTGCTGGGCCGGGAAAGCGCGTTTCATGCCCAGCTGCTGCGATCGGCAGGCGCCTCGGAGGTGACCGTCTTCGCGCCTGATGCAGTGCCGCCTGTCGGGCTGGACCTCCTGCTTGCCATCGGCGTGCTTGATGATGTCGCCGACCCCTTGGGCAGGATTGCGACATTGGCCGAGGCGCTCGGCCCGTTCGGCACCGCAGTCATTGATCTCCAAATGCGGACAGCCGCGATCCATCTGCAGACGCATCCTCACCTCCTCGGCGCGGTCGACCTGCGGCGCGGGCTCGCTGGCACCGTGCTGCGCCTGTGGCCTTGCGGGACGCCGGGCGAGGCGGGTCGCCACGTCATCCACGTGTGCCGGCGCCGGCCGACGGTCTTGTTCCTCGATGCGCACCCCGGAGCGGGGAAGAGCAGCCTCGCGGCGCTGTTTTCCGCCGTGGACAAGGGCGTGCGGGTGTTCAGCCTCGACATCTTCCTGATGCGGCTGGGACGCGAGGAGATCCCGAATTCCAGGCGCCTTGCCGCCGCGCTGCGGGCGTTGCAGCCGCGCTTCGTCGATCTGAATTACGAACTGACCGCGGCACTCGGCGAGGCCGGGCTGCTCGATGATCTCACGGAGTTGGCAATCGAGAGCGAGATGGCAGGGGCGGAGCTGATCATCTGGGATGGCGCACTGCCGGAGCCATGCCGCGCGGCGTGCCGGGCCGCTTTCATCCGGCGCGGCTGGGCGATCTGGAACGTGGCACCCGAGGGGCCGATCGCGCCGCCGTCGATGGCCTGGTGGGACCCGATGCACCGCGCCTTGGAGGCCTGATAGGCGGGATTTCCGAGCCCGCCGACGGCAGTGGTCCGGCGAGCGCGGCCTGACGGCGCAATCCAGTAGAAGCTCAGCGCGCCTTGGGATGGTTCAGCCCGGGCTGTCCGTAATAGCCGGAGACCCACTTCTCCAACCCGCCGCTGCCCTCCGCATGGCCCTTGACCCAGCGATAGGACCACGGCCGATGCGCCTTGTAGCGGCCCTTGATCCAGATGA
Source organism: Alphaproteobacteria bacterium (assembly GCA_026400845.1). Taxonomy (GTDB): domain Bacteria; phylum Pseudomonadota; class Alphaproteobacteria; order Acetobacterales; family Acetobacteraceae; genus CAIYPH01. The sequence continues at coordinate 2,216 of JAPLOH010000268.1, read as the reverse complement.
AGCGAGAGCCGGTCCAGCGCCAGAAGCCGCCGGCCCATTCGTAGCTCTTGCCCGGCGACGGCGGTACGGTCTCGTGTCTCGGCGGCGGCCGCACCCGGGGCGGCGGCAGGCCTTCCTGGGCCAAGGCGCCGCGCGCCGGCAGGACGAGCAGCAGGGATGCCAGCATCGCACGTCGCGCGATCCGCCCCTCCTTGTCCGTCATGCTGCCCTCCCGCGCGTGGAGGAGGGAACCTAGGGGGTCGCCGCCACGGCTGCAACGCGCAACCGAGTCGGAGCAAGCCCACAGATACGCGCCGCAATCACCCAAGGGACGGCCAGCAGGGGTAGCCAGCGATACCCGGCATCGCCGGTGAGCGCCAAGAGGCTATGGGTGTCGCCGCTCAGGAAGCGCGGCCAGAGGTAATCCGGCAGCGGATTGTCCTCCCACACCGGCGCGCCCATCGCGGTCACGGCACAAAGCAGCGAAACGGCCAGGCTCACCAACGCGAGGCCGCCGAGAACGCAGCGTCCGGCGGTGCCCGAACGGTCCCATAGCGGCGCGAAAGCGAGCGCGAGGAACGGCAGTGTCGGCACGAGATGCCGCGGTCCGGTGGCCGCTCCGCCGTCCCAATAGGCATAGCCGGCATTGATCGCGAGCAGGGCAAGTGGGATTCCAACGATGCAGAGCAGCACTTCGGTTGGCAAGCGCCGGGCGGCAACCCAGGCGAGCGGAACCAGCGCGAGGACCGGCGAGACCACCAGCAAGCCGCGCTTGGCACCCACCAGCAACGCCATCGCCACCCCGCCATCGGGCAGCACGATGCCGAAAAATCCGCGCTGCATCCCTTCGAAGCCGACGACATGGCCATAACCGAGTTGGAACGGCGCGCCGAACACCGCCGTATTGTAGACCAGCAACGGCACCCCGGCGACTGCTGCGCCGAGCACCGCTCCGGCGAGGCAGCGGACTGCGAAACCTGGCTCCCCGCGACGAACGAGGCGGTAGAGACCCATCACCCCGATCATGCCGGCCGGGATCGCGGTCGGGAACTCGATGACCACTGCAAGCGCCAGAGCCAGGCCGGCGAACACTCCGTCCCGCAAAGGAGGACGCGCATTGCCCGGATCAGAGATGGCGAGCACCAGCACGAAACCCAGCACGAGGCACCCGGCCGCGGCCGCATGTCCGAAAAACACCGTCGCCCAACCGAAGCCCGGCGTGCACAGGCCAAACAGCAACGCGGCGAATATGCCCGCCGTGCGCGATGCGCCGAGCCGCCGGGCCGCGACGAACACCCCTGCCCCGCCCGCCGCGGTGAGCGGCGCCGTCGTCATCACCACGGCGAGCGTGCTGGCGAGAATGTAGTGCAGCGACATCTGGCCGCCTTCGATCAATGCCGTCGGCGCCCCGGCGAGGCGCATCAGCGCATCAAAAGCGGCCACCACCGGCAGCGCCAGCAGCGCCAGCCCCGGCGCCTTGTCCATATAGAAATGTCCGGCGAGTTCCGCCTTGTCGACCGTGAAGGCCGCGACCGTGTCGATATTGGCGACATGCTCGTGGAGCAGTGCGAAGATATAGCCCATGCGGCTGACGGTATTGGGGTTCAGCACCATGAAACCCGGCCCCACCAGGGCATAGGTCGCCCACAAGGCGGCGAACAGGGCGATGGCGATACGGCGGTCGGCGGCTTCGCTCGGCATGGGACACCCCGGTTATCCCGGGGTTTCGACCATGCCGGCCGTTAAGGAGATGTAAACCCGATCACGGCGCCGGCGTGCTGTCCCACCCGCCGCCGAGTGCCTTGTAGAGCAGCACCAGATTGGTGCTGATGGTGGTCTGGCTGTCCGCGAGGTCCTGCTCGGCAGCCAACAGCGCGCGCTGCGCCACCAGCACCTGGAGAAAGTCGGCAACGCCCTGTTCGTAGCGCGCGCGGGCCAGCCCGAGCGCTCGCCGATTGGCCGCCACCGCCGCCTGCAACCGGTCGAACCGGCGCTGCTCGGCGTCATAGAAGGTGAGCGCGTTGTCGACGTCATGCAGCGCCACCAGCACGGTGCGCTGCCACACGATCGCCGCCTCCTGCTGCTGGGCCTCGCGCAGTTCCACCGTGCGGCGCACCCGCCCGCCGTCAAAAATCGGCAGCGAGATGCTCGGTCCGAGCGAATAGGTGGCGGCCAGGGTGCTGAACAGCTGATGGACATTGAGCGCCTGCATCGCACCCGAACCGGCGAGCACCACG
>JAPLOH010000146.1 GCA_026400845.1 Alphaproteobacteria bacterium | reverse complement strand
GGTCGTTCTTACGGTCCAGACCCTCATACCGGCGGCTCAGATCAAAAAATCCCAGCTGGCCCATCGCTCAAAACCCCCATAGCCCGCACGGGCTATTCAAGCCAAATGATGCCGCGTCGAGGAAGGGGATTGTTCGAAGTGCCCAGAGGAATTATCTTTGCTGGAGGAGTCGGAGGCAAACATGATTGAGCGCCGCACAAGGATTATACTCATCGAGGATGACCCCGATTTTGCGGACGTCATCGTTGAGTACCTGCAATACCACGGCTTCGACCTGACTGTCTGCAACCAGGCGGTAGCAACGCTTGACCTGATCGGCACGGCCGATCCGGATCTCATCCTGCTCGACCAGTTCATGGACGGCGATGACATGATGCGCCACCTCCCGCGCATCCGGGCCATCTTCGGCGGCCCGATCCTGTTCCTCTCCGGCAATACCGACGCGAGTGACCTTGTCGTCGGCCTCGAGGGCGGTGCGGATGACTTCATCCACAAGACTGCCCCGCCGCGCGAGATACTGGCCCGGATTCGCACCAATCTGCGGCGCAGCGGGTTGGTCGACGATGGCGCCGTGGCTGCGCCGGCCGAGCAATTGCCCGTCACGCCTGAGCATACCGACTGGGAGATCAACCGCGATGGTTGGATCTTCAACTACCAGAGCCGCGTGCTCGCCGCACCGGATGGCAACCGCGTGACGACCACGCCATCCGAGCGCGATTTGCTCTGGTATATGATGCAGAACATGGGCAAGGTGCTATCGCGCGAGGCAATCTACGCCAAGCAGGGGATGCGCCGCGCCGCCGAAGACCCGGGCCGCACGGTTGACAACCTGATCAGCCGCTGCCGCCGCACCGTCAGGCGGATCGGCGGTGCACTGATCCTCGATACCGTCCGGAACCGCGGCTATATCTGGTATCGCATCGAGGCGCGCGCCGATACCGACGCGGCGCCGGGCGAGGATACCGGCGACACCTCGGCGCAGACCGAACCTTGTGCATGAAAACGGAGGCCGCTGCGCGCGCCGCGACGCGACGCGCGGCGGTCCATTGAGGCCCCCTGCCCTTCCCGGCAGCAGACCGGAGTACGCTCTTTCAACGGAGATATCGATGAGCGTCGTTCCCATCGCCGATAGCGAAGCCACGCCGGCGCCGGCGGACCAGACGTCCATCAAGGTCCTTGTTGTCGATGACGACACCAGCATCACCGAGGCGTTGGTCGATTTCCTTACGATGATGGAGATTGATGCGAGTGCGTGCAACAGCGCCGTTGAAGGCATGCGCGCCGTGATCGGCGACCCGACCCTCACCGTCGTGGTATCCGACGTGCGCATGCCCGGCGGTGACGGCGTATGCTTCGCCGCCGACATCGCCGCGACCTTCGGAAATGACCGCGCGGTCAGCGTGGTGCTGATTACTGCTTTCACCTCCGCCGCGGTGGCCGCGGTGGCGGATCGGCAACAGATCTTCGGCTTCCTGCAGAAGCCCTTCCGCCCGCAGGCCCTGGTGGAGTTGCTGCGCCTGGCGCATGAAGCGGCGCTAACCCGTCGGCAAAACTCTCGCGCCGCCGGCGCCGCTGCCCCGGCCGTGCCGGCGGCGCGCATCGGCACCATCCCGGCGGACCTTATCCAGGCAGTTGTCGCCGCCATCCCGGCTGAGGTGAAAGCGGCGCGCCGCGTGTGCACGCTGGCCGATTTCGACGACCGCGTCGCGGAAAATGCCGGCGACGTCCGGGATATTCTGAGCCGCATCGTCGAGCAGGTGGTCGGCATGACCCGCAACGGCACCGTGCTCACGCTCTCAGCGCTCGTCGCCTGTCCCGGCGTCGAATTTCGCGTCGCGGTGACTCCGACCATACTGGGCGATTTACCGGCCAGCGCCGAGATTCTCGACCCTGAGCACAGTAGCCGAGCATTCGGCGCGATCAAGGCGGATATCCGGCGCGTCGGCGGTGTCCTCAGCTTCGCGCCCCACCCGACGGCGGTTGCGCTGACTTGCAGCCTCACCCTTCGCGGCGGTGTAGAGGGGGGAGGCTAGTCATGGATGCCTTCGAAGCAGCCTCGGGCAGATTGAGCCACCAGCTCTGGCGCTCCTACGTAAGCTTCATTATCCTCGGCATGCTGTTGATGGGCGGGCGCCTGTACATGGCGCAAGTCGCGCGGGAGAACACCCTGCTTGCCAACACCGCAAAGTTTGAGCAAATGCTCATCTCTGATTCGTACGAGTTCACCGTGGAGTTGGCGGAACGGCTCCACACCTATGATGTGGTAGCGAGAATGGGTGAGTTCGTCACCGCCGGTCTGCTGTCCGGCAATTCCCAACTCTATGAATCCGCGCTCTTTCGGGTGAAATCGATCATCAGGAAACCCGGTGGGCTGCAATTCAATTCCGATATCGTCCAGGTAGCGGTGATGGATCCCAAGGGCATCGTTCTGTGGGGCACCGAGGGTGGCGTGGGGATCGACCTGTCAGACCGCGAGAACTACCGCGCCATCGCCACCAGTCAACGTGAGTGGTTCATCGGCCGGCCCGTGGTGGGGCGCATCACCGGCAAACTCACGCTACAATATTCCAAAGCCATGCTCGAGAATGACAAGCTCATTTCGATCACCGTCGTCTCGATCGATGCCGCGGTTGTGGAGGTAGCCCTGCGCAGTCGCCCGTTTATCCCATTGAAGCCGCTCGTGCATAGGCATGTGCTGCGCGACGACGGCATCACCCTGGGGGTCAGCAACGCAAAGGCGCAACTGGTCGACCTGCCAATCGACACCATCAAGAGCAAGCGCTCTCTCACGCTTCGTGCGGTGGACAACAATGGCCAGCACTTCCTGGTGGCGGCGAAATTTGATGACCGCACCGGGCTCATCGTCGCCTCAGCCGCCGCCGAAACCGACGTGGAGAATGCCGCAACGGCGGAGCTGGAGCAGGGTACAATCATCACCTACTATTTCCTCGGTGTCGTTGTGATCCTGGTTCACATCGCCTGGCAGCTACAAGCGCTGTATCTTCGCCACGTGCGCGATCGGACTAAGTTGGCCGTAACCGCAAACAGCTTCAAACGGCTGCGTGAATTGGCGGAAAATTGCCAGGAAACGGTGATAATCTGGCGCTTGGGGCCGGACAGAAATACTATAATTGAATACGTGTCTCCCCAGTCCTTCGTGGAACTCGGGATGGATGCCGCGGAACTGCTGGACAACCCGACTGCGTTCTACAGTTGTTTCGGTGATCCTCAACTACTGCAAGCGCGGCTCGAGACCCTGTTGCTCGGCCAGGAAACCAGCAATCTTGAATATCGCTTCTCCCCGCCCGGGGGCTCGCCGCGCTGGATAGTTGTCAACTCCCGCCCGATCGGCTCCGTCATCGAGGGTGACAAGAGTTTCCACCGCTTCATCACCTGCCTGAGCAACGTGACCCGTTACCATGAACTGCAGGACCGGCTGATGCTCGCCAATGCGCGTCTGGAGCGGCTGACCAGTGACAGCCCTTGTGTGCTGTACCAGATTGAGGTGGCGATCGTGGACGGCGCGCTGAGCGTGCCCTCGACGCCTTATTTCTCGCGCAGTATCTTGCGGCAAAGCGGCTATACGAGCGAGGAATTCGCCGCACCCGACCCGCTGCACCGGCGGGTGTCGCCAGAGGCGGTCGCCGCCCGCATGGACATGCTGGCGCGCGCTCTGCGTGACGGCGAAGCCTCCTCTGACTATCAGATACGACGCGCCGATGGGCGGCTGATGTGGGTGCGCGACTTGGTGCGCGTGAGCGAGCGCCTCGTGGGCTCCAGTTTCCTGACCGGTTTCATCATCGACGTGACGACGGAGAAGCAGTTTAGCGACGTGCTGGACGAGAACTCCAAGCTCGCCTCCCTCGGCGAGATGGCCGCCAGCATCGCACATGAGCTTCACCAGCCGCTGGCCGCCATCTCTCTCAACGTCGAGATGATCGCGCTCGACATGCCCGCCGATACGCCGCTCGCTACGCGCATCCATGTCAGGCTGGACAAGATCCAGAGGCTGGTGGACCGAAGCGCCAACGTTATCCGATACATCCGGGAGTTCAGCCGCGTGGAGGACGAGGTGCCGACCGCCATTGACCTGCACGCCGCCATCGCCGCGGTGGCCGACATCATGTCATCGCGCGTCCGCCAGAGCGGCTGCGTCATCGAGATTGCCGCGCGGAGCCACGACGAGGACGGCTCCATGAATGTGCTCGGCCAAGTCGGCCGCTTCGAGCAGGTGATTATGAACCTCGTCGGCAATGCGGTCGACGCCTATGGCAGCCGGCCAGACATGGGCACAGCGGCGCGCATCATCGAGATCGCGGCGCGGGCGACTAGTGGCGCCATCGAAATCACCATATCGGACCACGCCGGCGGCATTCCGCCGGCGCTGATATCGCGAATTTTCGAACCGTTCTTCACCACCAAGGAGGTCAGCAAGGGTACCGGGCTCGGCCTGTCAATTTGCCGGCGCATCATCAATGAAATGGGCGGACGGCTCAACGCAGCCAACTACGACGGCGGCGCCGCGTTCACCATCTCACTGCCGCCCGCGCCGCCCCCCAAGGGTGCAGCGACATCGAACCTGCAGGGCGGGAACCCCTAGGCCGCGCACTGCCCCTGAGATCAGCCGGGCGGGGCTGTGGGCCAGTTTCTCCAGGTCATCGCGTCGAAGACAAGACGCTCGCCCATGTGGTCTTCCACGCTCTTGACGCCCGGCACATTCAGCGCCGCCACAGTCATCGCCTTGCGGACCTCCGGCGAACGAACCGTGCCCCAGCGAGGCACCACGCCCTTGTCGACGATCACGTTACCCTCATCAGGCAGCTCGGCCCCGGCCTGGGCACGGTTCTCGGCGAGATAGGCGTTGCGGATGCGACTATCCTCGTCGCCATCGCCACGCGCCGGCGGTTGAGCACGGGCGATCAGCGCGTGCAGCAGGTTGGAGCGGCTGACGATGCCAACGACATGTCCAGCGTCGCCGCCACCAGCACGACATGCAGTGCGATCCGCGCCACGCGCGGCCGCAGCGCGTCTCCCCAGCTCATGGCGCAGCAGCGGCGCGGCGGCGCGGCTGCACGATCCGCGCGGTGGTGCCGGCGCCCGGCGCGGAGGTGAGCTCGAGCCGCCCACCCAGGCTCTGCGCCATCCGCTCGGCCAGCGTCAGGCCGAGCCCCATGCCGCCGCTGCGTCGCGCGAGCGACATGTCGAGCTGGCGGAACGGCATCCGTGCCAGGACGATTTCCTCGGCGGACATGCCCCGCCCATCATCGTGCACGCCGAAGGCGATCATGCCATCCGCCAAGGCCTCGGCGGTCAGCCGGATTCGTCCGCCGGCCGGGGTAGCGGTGATGGCGTTGGCGGCAAGACGCGAAACGGCGCCGATCAGGTGGGATGTCATAGTCTCCACCTCCGCGGCATCCCCTGCGTCGATGTCGATACCGACATGCCGGGCCTCCGCCAGCGCCAGGATCCGCTGGCGGACCCCGTCCAGCATCGATCCGGCCGGCACCACGCGCCAGGCGAAGTTGGCGGGCGACGGCGGGGCGAGAAATTCCACAAGGTCATTGGCGACCTCGACCAGCCGCGCCCCGGCCTGACGGACATCGGTGAGATAGCTGCTCAGCACTCCCGCGGGCAGCGCCTGGCCGGTTCCCAGCATGTCGGGCAGCGCCAGCAGCGTCACCAGGGGCGTGCGCAACTCATGGGAGAGGATATGGGCGAGCTCGGGCGGGGTATCGCCGCCGAGGCCCAGCGCCGGCGCGCTGCCGGCGAGCCGCTCCTGCAAGGCGGCGTAGTCTGTGCGCAACTGCACGAGTTCCGTCAGCCGCCGCGCCTCGGCCTGGCGCCGCGCGGCCGCCTTGGCATGGGCGCGCCGCACCACGGACCGCAGGTCATCCGGCCGCATTGGCTTGCGCATGAAGTCGAACACCCCGGTCCGCACCGCCTGCATCGCAGTATCGATGTTGCCGTCCCCGGTCATCAGCACCACCTCCACCGCGTCAGCATCGCGGCGATCGGCCAGGATGCGCTCGGCGAGGCCGAGCCCGTCCAGTCCGGCCATGCGGATATCGGTCAGCACAACAGTGATCGCCGGATTGCCTGCCAGCAGCACCAATGCCTCATCCGATCCGCCAGCGCTCGTGACGGACATTGAATGCCAAGCCAGGAACGCCGCCAGATCCTCCAGCAGCGATGCTTCATCATCGACGACCAGGATGGCGATTGGTTCTGCCGGCTCAGTCATCATTGACCCTGTGGGCACCTACGCACGCACACCGGTGCCTGAGGTTCGAACCCTGAATTACCCATATGCCCGGCCCATCCCAGCACCTTCGGTCAACGATGACCACAATTCCCGGCGGATATCAACACATGTTGGGCCGTGATCACGCTGGTCGCCACGAAACCGACGATGTGCTCGCCGTTTCGACGCGAATCTCGTGAGGGGGGGATGTCCCGCGCGATGTTGAAATAGGTTGGCCGGCGTCCGCCTCGGCGATCTTGGCGCACAGCACGGCAACCCCTTCGGCGCGGTCCCTCACAGCATCATCCTTCATCCCCCCTACCTCCTCACCTCCACATTCCGATAGGCAATCACCAGGCTATCCAGGAACCCCGCCACGTCGGCGCGGATGGCGGAGACGGCGTCGTATTGGCCGAGGAGGATGTAGGGCTGCATTTCGGTGAGGCGGCGGGGGGGAGCGGTCCAGCGCGGACGCGCGATTGCGGGCCTGCATTTGATCAGGCATTCAGGCCGACGTACGGGCGAACCACGATCTCCCCTTCCCGCTTCCGCGTCTGCGCGATGTCGTAGCTGTTCTGCATCCGCATCAGCGTGTCCATCGAGACGCCGAACGCCTTTTCCACCCGCAGGGCCATTTCGGGCGAGAGGCTGGCGCGCTCGTTGAGGAGGGTGGACAGCGCGGCGCGGGTGACGCCGAGCGCCTGCGCGGCGGCCGTCACGGTCAGATTCAGTGGAGCGATGATCTCGTGTTTGATGAAGCCGCCGGGATGGGCGGGGGTCTTCATCCTGATACCGGCCAAGGCGTTCATGCGAAGCTCCTAATGGTAATCCTCATAGTCGAGGTCGATGATCTCGATCTCATCCGCGTCGATCTGAAACGTCATCCGCCAGTTCTTGGTGACGAACAGGCTCCAAGCGCCCCGGCGATCCCCGGTCAGGCGGTGGGCCTTCCAGGTGGGCACGGCGAGCAGTTCATCCTCATGCGCCATGTCTTGCAGAAACGAGACCATGCGGGCGATTTTGCCGACCACCGCAGGCTGCAAGCCGCTCGCGTCGTCACGCTCGATGAACCGCTTCAGCCCTTTGTGGAGGACGTTTCTGATCCGCATGATGGGTTGTATCGGAGGGGTCGTGTCGTGTCAAGTTACGCTATACACATCGTGCTTCGGGCGCGGCGCGTGATGCCGACGCGTTGAGGCGGATGCGCTGCGAGACTGGGCAAGAACCCTAAGCTGCGGCGGTTTGGATGTTGTGGAGCGGGTAGGATAGCCTGATGGCGTCTTTTTTGCGGTCTGTCGCTTGGGAAGGTTTGTTGTTGGGATGCACAGGCGCGTCGGTGACAGGATGGTTGCTGCGAGGACAAGGAGTCGGGCGATCCAGGCGATGAACCTGGGTAGGCCGATGATGTTGATCACGCGGGTGAGGTTGTAGCACAGCGCCATCAGCCCCCACTCGCCGCGCACCTTGGCGAAGCCGCGCACCAGGAAGTGGCGATAGCCGGCGCGGCATTTCAGTGTGCCGAACGGGTGCTCGGCCAGCGCTTTGCGTTGGCGCAGCACCGCCGCCGCGATATCCGCGGCCATGCGAGCGCGATGACGTTCGATCACGTCCTCATGCTCCCAGCGTTCGACTTCGCGCCGGTCCCGTTTCGGGCTGAGGCATGAGGCGCGCATCGGGCAGAGCCGGCAGCGCGCCTTGCGGCTGGTGTAGCGGATGCGCCACTTGCCGGTCGCATCCAGCCGCCGTGTCGGCGATGGGTGCAAGCTCTCACCGGCGGGGCAGCGATAGATATCCTCCACCGCATCGTAGATGAACGACGCCAGGCCGAACCGCCCCTCGGCCGGCAGTTGCCGCGCGCGCTCCGGCACCGCCACGAAGGCCTCGATCCCATCTGCCTCGCAGGCCCGCAGCGTCTCGCCATTGTGGTAGCCAACGTCGGCGACAACCCGTAGCGTCTCGGCCGCCAGCACGGCCTTCGCCGCCGACGCCAGCGCGTGCAACTGCCCGGTGTCGTTGCCGTCGTTGACCACCTCGCTGGCCACGATCAGCTTGTGCGCCGCATCGACGGCAATCTGAACGTTGTAGCCGCACAACGACTGGCCGCTCTTGCTCAGCAGACGCGCATCCGCATCCGTCCGGCAGTGCTGCGTCTCGCCGCTCGCCTCCAACTGCGCCAGCGTCGCCGCCGTCTCGGCGCGGCGCGCCAGCAGGGCAGCCATCGCCGCGCCGGGATCGACGCTGCCGACGGCAGGCTCGGCGGCTTCCGACGCGTCGCTGGCCGCCAACGCCTCGGCATAGGCGTCGATATCACGGTCCAGCGCCGCCAGCCGCTCACCCAGTCGCCGCGCCGTCACCACGCTCGACTTGCTCGCGTTGCCATCGAAGAACGCCCCGTCGATCGCCACCAGGTCTCCGCCCAGCAACGCAAGTCGACCCAACAGCCGCACGAAGTCGCGGTTCGCCGCCCGCAGCGCCACGGCGTTCTCGGCGCGGAACTTGGCGATCGTGCGGTAGCCCGGCCGCTGGCCGCGCAACAGCCAGATCACCTCCAGGTTACGCCCCGCCTCGCGCTCCAGCAGGCGCGACGAGCGCACCCGGTTGAGATAGCCTTATAAATAGAGCTTCAGCAGGCCCGCAGGGTCATACGGCGGCTGGCCGGCGCCCGATCCACGCCGCGCGTGACGAAACCCAAGCCCGGCCAGATCGATCCCGTCCGCGTAGGCTTCGATCGCCCGAACCGGGTTGTCCGCACCAATGTAGTCCTCAACCCGCGCAGGCAAAAAGCTCGCCTGACCGCGATCCAAACTCTGCTTGTACTGACCGGTGCTCATCGGAAGAGCGAATCAGACTGCCTCCGGGTCGCACAAGATAATTCTTGCCCAGCCTCGCAGCGCAATCCGCCATCGCAACGCGCCATGCCAAACGTTTGCGGCGTGGGCGATGGCGGGCGATGCTGCACTCTTCCGTCCTGCATCTCTGCTGCTCAATCCAAATATAGCGCCTCGTAATCCTGCCCGCCATCTCACGAATCCCCTCATTTCAATTCAGCCTGATCTAGCCCCGATTCGCGGCTGTCCCGTAGAGGCTGCGTTTCATCGCGGGGCGGGTTGGAACAATGGTCAAGGCGGCGCGTTTCGGGGAGATTCGCGGCTTCATCGGC
>JAPLOH010000165.1 GCA_026400845.1 Alphaproteobacteria bacterium | reverse complement strand
CCATCATGCGCCGCGTATCGGGGTCCATCAGGCGGAACGTCTGGTCGGACATCGCCGCACCCGAGCCGGCGAGCAGCGTGTCCTCGAATTCGAGCAGCGGGGCCTTCACGCGCTGGTAGCCGTATGCAGCGAACCCATCCATCAACGCCTCCACCGAAGCGGCCTCGGTTTCGGCCTCGGGCGGCAGCAGGTCTCGCAGTCCGGAGGGGAGCAGCGCCGGGTTTGGTGGCGGATCGTCGGTCATGCAGGCGGCACTCGTAGTGGCGGGAGCCTATAGCACCGGGGGCGGCTGGGGGAAAGGAAGCCCGGCCATGCGCCTGTGATGACGCTGCGTGCCGTCCGCGCTAGAAGCGGGAACTGCCGTGAAAGCCCCGCCATGGATCTCGCCGCCCTCCGCCCCTTCGCGCGTCACACTCTGCCCGACGCCGCCATCGCCGAATTGCCGAACCGATATGCCGGCAAGGTCAGGGAGAACTACGATCTGCCGGACGGGCGGCGCATCCTGATTGCGACCGACCGCTTGTCGGCCTTCGACCGGATGATCTGCGCGGTGCCGTTCAAGGGCGAGGTTCTTACCCAGACCGCGCGGCACTGGTTCGCCGCCACCGCCGATATCTGCCCCAATCATGTGCTGTCCTACCCCGACCCCAACGTGGTGGTGGGGCGGCGGCTCGATATAATGCCGGTCGAGATGGTGGTGCGGGGCTATCTCGCGGGCACCACCGGCACCTCGGTGCTGACGATGTATCGCAAGGGCCAACGCGAGATGTACGGCGTGCGCCTGCCGGACGGGCTGCGCGACAATCAGCGCCTGCCCGCGCCGATCCTGACGCCGACCAGCAAGGAATTCGATGGTGGGCACGACGCGCCGCTCACTCCGCAGGGCATCGTCGCCTCCGGCCTACTTTCCCAGGCGATGTGGGACCAGGTGAGCGCGCTGGCGCTCGCCTTGTTCGCCCGCGGCCAGACGATGGCGGCGGCGAACGGGCTGATCCTCGCCGACACCAAATACGAGTTCGGCCTCGATGCCGAGGGCCATGTGGTGCTGGCTGATGAGATCGGCCCGTTGCGAGCCCTACAAGGACGCCCTGCCGGACATCCCGGACGAGCTGATTCTGCAGACCGCGCTCGTCTATATCCAAGCCTATGAGACCATCACCGGGCAGGCATTCACGCTGCCTGAGGATAGCGGTCCGGTGCTGGATCGCGTCCGCCGCAACCTCACGCCGTTCTTCGCCTGACCCCCCCACCGGAGAGACCGACCATGCCCGATTTCCGCGCCGCCATCGCCGCCGCCCTGCCTGATGACGGCACTGCCGGCGCCCTCACCGGGCGGGTGTGGCGCCCGGGCATCGGCCCCGCCGTGGTCGCCATCCGCGCCGATGGGGTGATCGATATCTCCGCCACCTTCGCCACCTCCACGGACCTTTGTGAAACGCCGGACCCCGCGGCCGCTCTGCGGGCCGCCACGGGCGAGAACCTTGGCCCGCTCGACGCCATCATCGCAAACACCCCGCGCGATACGCGCGACGCCGACAAGCCCTGGCTGCTGACGCCGATCGACCTGCAATCGGTGAAGGCCTGCGGCGTCACCTTCCCGATCTCCATGCTGGAGCGCGTCATCGAGGAGCGCGCCCGCGGTGATCTCGCCGCCGCCGCCCGCTTCCGCGAGGAGGTGCAGGCGCTGATCGGCGATGATCTCGCCAAGCTCAAGCCCGGCTCGCCCCAGGCGATGGCGCTGAAGGAGGCCCTGATCAAGCAGGGCGCCTGGAGCCAGTATCTCGAAGTCGGCATCGGGCCGGACGCCGAGATATTCTCCAAGTGCCAGCCGATGGCCGCGATTGGCACCGGCGCCGATGCCGGTGTCTACCCGGGCTCCTCCTGGAACAACCCGGAGCCCGAGATCGTCCTGGTGATCAACTCAAAGGGCCGCATCACCGGCGCCACCCTGGGCAACGATGTGAACCTGCGCGACGTCGAGGGCCGCTCGGCGCTGCTGCTCTCCAAGGCCAAGGACAACAACGCCTCAGCCGCCGTGGGCCCGTTCCTGCGGTTCTTCGACGCCACCTTCTCGCTCGACGATGTGCGCTCCACTGTCGTCACCCTCACCGTCGAGGGGGAGGACAATTACCGCCTGGAAGGCTCCTCCTCGATGTCGCGCATCGCGCGGGACCCGGAGGACCTCGCCGGCCAGCTGCTCAACCCGCACCACGCCTACCCCGATGGCGCGGTGCTCTATCTCGGCACCATGTTCGCCCCGATCGAGGACCGTGACGCGCCGGGCAAGGGCTTCACCCATAAATCGGGCGACGTTGTCACCATCGCCAACCCCAGGCTCGGCCGCCTCGTCAACCGGGTCCGCCCGACCGACCAGTGCGAGCGCTGGACCTTCGGGGCCGGTGCGCTGATGCGCAATCTCGCCGGGCGGGGGCTGCTGGGCGGCTGAGGCTGCGCCCCCCGCAAGTCTGGCCTGCCTTGCCGTAGCCCGCCGCCATCCCGCAGGATGGACGAAACCGCTGACGAGGAAACGACCATGCGCAACGACGATGATGACGATACCTTCCTGAACCTGCATGAGCTGGTCCACGAAGCCCGGCTCAAGCTGAACCAGTTCGCCTGGGACTACCTGGTGGGCGGCGCCGAGACCGAGACCTCGCTGGCGCGCAACCGCGCCGCACTCGACAGCATCGCGTTCCGCAATCGCGTGCTGGTCGATGTCAACGATGTCGACAAGACGCATGACTTCTTCGGCCACAAAATCCGCCTGCCCGTCGCGCTCGCCCCGGTCGGCTCGCTCGAAACCTTCGAGCCGGGCGGCGGGGCGACGGCGGGCGCGGCGGCGAGCCGCTTCAATGTGCCGGTGATTTTCAGCTCGGTGACCAAGCCCGGCCTCGAAGCCTGCGCCGCCGCGACACCGGGGCCGAAGATTTTTCAGCTCTACGTGCGCGGCGATGACGACTCGATCTCCGAACACGCCAAGCGCGCGATCGACTGCGGCTACGATGCTTTTTGCATTACGGTCGACACCGCGCATTACAGCCGCCGCGAGCGCGACATCGCCAAGCGTTTCCGCAAGCCCTGGCGCTTCGGCAACACCGGGATGGAATATCAGGCCGGGCTGAACTGGAAAAACGTCGAGACCTTCAAGTCCCGCCATCCCAACATCCCGCTCATCATCAAGGGCATCGCCACCGGCGAGGACGCCGACCGCTGCGTCTCTAGCGGCGTTGACGTGGTCTATGTCTCCAACCACGGCGGCCGCCAGCTCGACCATGCCCGTGGCTCGGCGGACGTGCTGCCGGAAGTGGTGGCCGCCGTCAACGGGCGCGCCAAGGTCTATGTCGATGGCGGGTTCTACCGCGGGGCGGACGTGCTGAAGGGCATTGCCCTCGGCGCCGACCTCGTGGTGCTCGGCCGTCTTTACGTCTACGGCCTCGCTGCCAACGGGGAGGATGGCGTGGTGCGGGTGCTGGAGATCCTGGAGGACGAGATGGAGTGCACCATGGCGCTGATGGGCGTCACCTCGCTGAAGCAGCTCGACCGCCGCTACGTGCATCCGGCCCAGCCGATGGTGACGCCGCACGTGCACAGCGCCTTCCCGCATCTGCGTTGGGACGAAGGTTACTGAGGCCGCAATGCAGGGCGCCCTTGGCTTCGTAGCACTGCTGCTGCTGGCCTGGGCGCTCAGCGAGAATCGCCGGGCGATCGGCTGGCGCACGGTGATCGGCGGCGTCGCGCTGCAATGGGCACTGGCGGCGCTGCTGATCGGCTTCCCACCGGCCACACGGGCGGTGATGGCGCTGAACGACGCGGCGGATGCTCTGCAGCACGCCGCCGACGCCGGTACCGCCTTCGTGTTCGGATACCTCGTGGGCGCGCCTTTGCCCTTCGTGGAAACGCGGCCGGGAGCAAGCTTCATCCTCGCCTTCAAGGCCCTGCCGCTGGTGCTGGTGATCTCGGCACTGGCGGCGCTGCTGTTCCATTGGGGCGTGCTGCAGGCGGTGCTGCGCGGCTTTGCCTGGCTGCTGCGCCGCTGGCTTGGCATCGGCGGTGCGCTGGCGCTGGGGGCGGCGGTGCATATCTTCGTCGGCATGATCGAGGCGCCGCTGCTGGTGCGACCCTGGCTGGCACGCATGCAGCGCGGCGAGTTGTTCGCGCTGATGACCTGCGGCATGGCCGGCATCGCTGGCACGGTGATGGTGATCTACGCCGCCATTCTCGGCCCGGTGATCCCCAATGCGCTGGGCAATATCCTGATCGCCTCGGTGATCTCCACCCCCGCGGCGCTGGCCGTGGCGGCGCTGATGGTGCCGTTCCGCACCTCGGAGGAGGACGCCCGCATCGTGCTGCCGCACCCGCCCGCCAGCAGCCTCGATGCGGTGGTGCGCGGCACCATGGAGGGCATCCCGGTGCTGGCCGGCATCATCGCCGTGCTGCTGGTCACCATCGCGCTGGTGACGCTGCTCAACACCATCCTGGCTTTACTGCCCTTCGCTACGCCACTGACGTTGCAGGCGATTTTCGCCTGGCCGCTGCGCCCGGTGATGTGGCTGATCGGCATCCCCTGGGCCGAGACCGCCACGGCGGCCGGGCTGATGGCGACCAAGACAGTGCTGAACGAGTTCGTCGCCTACCTGAACCTCGCGGGCCTGGCCCCGGACGCGCTCTCGGCCAATTCTCGGCGGATTATGACCTACGCGCTGTGCGGTTTCGCTAATTTCGGCAGCCTCGGCATCCTCATCGGCGGCCTCGGCGCCATGGTGCCGGAACGGCGCGACGAGGTGGTGGCACTCGGCCTGCGCTCCATCGTCTCCGGCACCATCGCCACCTGCCTCAGCGGGGCGATAGCGGGGCTGATTTAGCGTCTGACCAGCGTCGAGGGTTTGTTCAGGATATGAAGGACGTGGCGTCGCAGAAAACTACCCTCGGCGATCCGGGGATGATCGAAATCATCGGCGGGATCGCGAGTCATCCCCAAAGCCTGCATCACCCCTTGCGATGGCAGATTCACCGCGGCCGTCGTCGCGATCACCCGCTCAAGACCGAGGCGCGCGAACCCATCCTCGATCGACGCCCGTGCCGCCTCGGTCGCGTAGCCCTTGCGCCAGAACGGCTCATCGAGCGTCCACACCGCCTCGATCTGGCCGGCGAAAGTGCGCCATTCCGGCACCCGCGCCAGGCCGACGAAGCCGATGAAGGGCGCGACGCCTGGGATCTCCACCGCCCAGATGCCGAATCCCTCGCGCTCATGGTGGGCGCGCGTGCGCGCGAGCCAGGCGTCGGCGTCCGCGCCCTCGCGGGTGCCGCCGAAGAAATGCATCACCGTCGGCTTGGCGGTCATTGCCGCGCAGGGGGCGGCATCTTCGTCCCGCCAGGGGCGCAGTAGCAGGCGTTCGGTGGTCAGCATGTGCCCTCCAGGGCCGCGCGCACGGCGTCCGCGCGGGGGATCGGCGCTACCGCGCCATACCCTTCGGTCTTCAACGCCGCTGCCGCCGCCGCGTAGCCGGCTGCGCTCTCCGGGGTGTCGCCGGCGATGAGGCGGGCGAGGAAGCTGCCGCAGAACGTGTCGCCAGCCCCGGTGCTGTCGACTGGGGTGCAGGGAAAGGGCGGGATCGCGAGGCGCGTGGCCGGCGTGGCCAGCAACGCGCCCTGGGCGCCCATTTTTAGTACCACCAGCTTCGGCCCGAGCCGCAGATAGAAGTCGCAAATGGCGTCCGCACCGCTGAGCCCGCTCAAAGCTTGCGCGTCCTCCAGGCTGGGCAGGGCGATATCGGACAGCCCGATCGCCGCATGGATCACCGCCGCGGCGCGGGCCACGGGCCAGAGGCGGGGGCGGTAGTTGGTGTCATAGGCCACCTTCACCCCGGCGGCGCGGGCAACCTGGATGGCGTGGAACACCGCATCCGCCGCCGAGGCCGAGATGCCCTGGCTGATGCCGGAGGCGTAGAAGAACTGAGCGCCCCGGATCATCGCCTCCGGCACGTCGGCTGGCCCTATGCCGGCGGCCGCCGAATCCTTCCGATAGTAGAGGAATTCATGGCCCTTTGGCCCGTGGGTGACGAAATACACCGCCGTCGGCCGCGTCTCCGAGCGCAGCACGGCGGAGTGGTCCACCCCCTCCGCCTCCCACAACTCGGCGAAGCGGTCCCCCGCCGGGTCCCGCCCGATGGCGCTGACGTAGGCGACCCGGGCGCCCTGCCGTGCCGCCGCCACGGCGGCATTGGAGGTGTCACCACCCGGCCCTTCCAGGTAGAGGCGCCGCCCATCCGCGCCGGTGGGCTGCTGGTTGAACTCCAGCATGGGCTCGCCCATGCACACGAGATCGACGCTCATGCCCGGATCGCCTCCGCCGCCGCGAGTATAGCGCCGCGGTCACCGGCGGCGATGCGTCTCTCATCCACCAACGCGCCGCCCATGCCGACGAAGGCGGCGCCGGCGGCGAGATAGGCGGCCACATTGCCGGGCTCCACCCCGCCAGTCGGGCAAAAGGCGACGCTGGGGAATACGCTCGCCAGCGCCTTGATATGCGCGGGCCCGCCGACGGAGGAGGCCGGGAAGATCTTCACCACATCGGCCCCCGCCGTAAGCGCGGCGCGCACCTCGCTCGGCGTCATCGCCCCCAGCATCAGCAGCGCGTCGGCATCGCGGCAGGGGGCAGCGAGGCGCGCATCGATCCAGGGGGCGACGATGAAGCGGGCGCCGGCATCGAGGCAGGCGCGCGCGGTGTCGGCGTCCGGCACCGTCCCGGCGCCGATCAGCAATGTGGGGTCGGAAGCGAGGTCGCGGATCAGGGCAGGGGCGTCGGGGATCGTCATGGTGATCTCGAAGATGCGCAGCCCGGCATCGCGCAGCCATCCCACCCCGGTCGCCGCCAGCGCCGCCGTGCTGGTGCGCACCACCGGCACCACGCGGGCCACCCGCAGCGCCTCCATCAATCCGCCTGTCGTCATTCCCGGTCTCCTTCCCGCGTCATCCTGGCACAGAAGCCTCCGCGCCGGGAGGCGCGCGGTTTACCGCAATCCCCCTGGTTGCTAGAACCGGCGCACATACGCACAGGCGGAACATGAATGGCCGAAGAGAATATCTGGAACCGCTTCGTTCAGGAGGTTCGCACCATCCCGGCGGCTCGCATTCTTGAACTGGGAACCAAGCGCTCGATCTCGGACCGGCCGACCCTCTCGCGCCATCTCTTCCCCCACGCCGCCGAATACATCGGCACCGACTTCCAGCCCGGCCTCGACGTCGACGTGGTGGCCGACGCGCATTCCCTCTCCGCGACCTTCGCCCCCGAGTCGTTCGATGCGATCATCTCGCTCTCGACCTTCGAGCACCTGAAATACCCGTTCCTCGCCGCCCACGAGATCATGAAATGCCTCAAGGTTGGCGGAAGGCTATTCGTGCAGACGCATCAGACATTCCATCTGCATGCCTACCCCTCGGACTATTTCCGCTTCTCCACCGAGGCACTGTCGGCGATGTTCCCGGCGCAAATGGGATTTCGCGTGGATGATACGCTGCATGAATTCCCCGCCGTGATCCATTCGGTGCTCGGCGCCACGTCGCCGGCTTATCTCAACGCCTGCATTGCCGGCACCAAGGTGGCGGCAACGCCGGCCGCCTTCCTCTATGACCTGCCGGGCCTGCTGGACGCGGATGCCGAAGCCGCGCATGTGTTCGTGCCCCATACGGTCTCCGGCGTGCCCTCCGGCCCCTTGACGCTGCGTCATCGCGTCATGCGCAAACTGCGCGCCGCCACGCGCCGTCTCGGCGTCTGAACCCAGGAAACCCCATGTCCCGCATCGACCTCCGCTCCGACACCGTCACCCTGCCGTCCGCGGCGATGCGCGCCACCATGGCGAGCGCCCCGCTGGGGGATGACCAGTACGGCGAGGACCCCTCGATCAACCGCTTGCAGGAACGCGTGGCCGCCCTGCTGGGCAAGGAGGCCGCGCTGTTCGTGCCCTCCGGCACCATGGCCAACCAGATCGCCCTGCAATTGCTGACCCGGCCGGGCGACGAGGTGGTGGTGGGCGAGGAGGCCCATATCACCTGGCACGAGGCCGGAGCCTCGGCCTTCAACGCCGGGGTGCAGTTCACCGTGGCGGGCAAGGGGGGCCTGTTCACGGCGGCCGATTTCCGCGCCGCCTGGAAGCCCGATGGCCATACTGTGCAGCCGCCAACCAAGCTCGTCTGCATCGAAAACACCCACAACCGCGGCGGCGGGCTGCTCTTCCCGCAGGACGAAATCGAGGCGATCTGCGCCGCCGCGCGGGAATTGGGCTGTGGCACCTATCTCGACGGCGCGCGCATCTTCAACACCGCCGTCGCCACCGGCATGGCACTCGCCGATCTCTGCGCCCCGTTCGACGTCGTCGGCGTGGCACTCTCCAAGGGACTCGGCTGTCCCGTCGGCAGCCTGGTCGCCGGCTCGCGGGAGGCGATGACCCGCGCCGTGCGCGCCCGCCGCCGCTTCGGTGGCGCAATGCGCCAATCCGGCATCCTCGCCGCCGCCGGGCTGCACGCGCTCGACCAGGGGTTCAACCACCTGGAGCGCGACCACGCCAACGCCCGCATCATCGCCAGCCGCATCGCCCAGAGCGCGGCCGCCATCGACATCGCGACGGTGCAGACCAATATCGTGATCTTCAAGCTTCCCGCGCCCTTGCCCGATGCCGCCACCGTGGTGCGCCGCGCCGCCGAGCAGGGGGTAATGGTCTCGGCCTTCGCGCCGCGCACGGTGAGGGCGACGACGCATCTCGACGTCGATGCCGAACAGTGCCGCCGGGCGGCCGATATCCTGGCCGCGGCGATCGAAGCAGGCTAACGCCGCCTTCCTTCCGCCATTCGGCGCCCCCATGTTGCACGAATGTCGATGGAGGCACCCATGCGCGCGCTGCTGCTGACGCTGTTCCTGCTGACCGCCGTGCCTGCGTCGGCGGAGACGCTGCTTCGCCTGTCCGAGACCGCGCATGTCATGGTCAAGCCGGACGAGCTGGTCGCGGTGCTATGCGCCGAGGGTACCGGCGCGACCGCGGCCGCGGCCCAGGCCCAGGCCAACACCATGGTCCGCCGCACGCTCGATGCGGTCGCGGGAAAACCCGGTATCGCCGCGACAACCGGCGGCTACGGCGTCTGGCAGCGCGCTAAGCCGAGCCCGCAGTGGATCGCGGTGCAGAGCATTACCCTGAAATCGGCCGATGGCCCCACGCTGCTCGCGCTGGTCGGCACGCTGCAGGCCGGCCAGCTCGCGCTCGAACGCCTGTCATGGCAGGTCTCGCCCGCCGCCGCCCGGCGCGCGCTGTCCGAGGCGACGAAGCAGGCGCTCGGCGCATTGCGCGGGCGCTCGGAGGCGGCCGCGGCGATCCTTGGCCTCGCCTTCACCAGCTTCCGCGAAATCCGCATCCAGGACCAGCCGCGCCCAATGGTGCTCCTGGGCGCCCGTGCCATGGCCGCGCCCACCGAGGCGGCGCCGCCAAGCGCGGAGGCCGAGGATGCGGATATCGTCGCGACCGTGGAGGCGGACGCGGTGCTGTCGCCGCCGTAAGCTAGGTCTTCACTTTCGGCTGCACGGGGTGGCCGAGATATTCCGTGAGAACCTCCGCGGTCGGCCCGGCGCGATGAACGCGGCCCTGTTCCATCCAGATCAGGCGGTTGCACCAATCCAGCAACGCATCGGTGTTGTGGGTCGACAGCACCAGTATTTCGGCACCCCGCACCATGTCTTCGAGCCGGGTGCGGGCGCGTTCCATGAAATTGGCATCACCGGCGAGGAACCACTCATCCATCAGCAGCACTTGCGGGCGGATCGCGGTGGCGAGCGCGAAGCCGAGGCGGATGATCATGCCGGCGCTGTAGATGCGCACCGGCAGGTTGATGAAGTCGTCCATGTCGGCGAAGCGGCGGACATCGACTTCGAGCTGCTCGATCTCCTTGCCGTACAGCCCCGAATAGAGCCCGCGCAGCATGATGTTCTCGCGGCCGGTGAGGTTGGGGTTCATCCCGAGATTGGGGTCGAGCAGCGCATTGAGGCTGCCGTGCACCCGCACCGACCCGGTGGCCGGTTCGTAGATCCCGGCCAGTGTGCGCAGCAGCGTCGTCTTGCCGGCGCCGTTGCTACCGATCAGGCCGAGCCGATCACCGGCGTCAAGGCGGAAGGAGATGTCGCGCAGCGCCTGAACCACGACGCGATGGCGGTTGTCCTGCCCCATGCGCCGCGTCACCGAGCCCATCAGGGTTTTCTTCAGGCTGCGCCCGCTTGCGTGATAGAGCGGGAAATCCAGGCTGAGCCCCTTCACCTCGATGAGAGCGGGAAGTTCTTCGGCCATGGCGCTCATACCCAGAACGCGATGCGGCCGCGCACGCGGCCGAAAAACACCCAGGTTACGCCGCACAGCAGCACCGAGCTTATGATCGCCGAGATGTAGACCTCGATATCTGGCACCGTGCCGAGCAGCGGGCCGCGCACGATTTCGAGCATGGTGTAGAACGGGTTGAACGGCAGCATCCACTCCTTGTCGCCGATCAGATGCGGCCGCCAGATCACCGGGGTGATGAAGAAGGCCATCTGCATCACGCTCGCCGCGATCGGCGGCACGTCGCGGAAGCGGGCGCAAACAGCGCCGAGCAGCATGGTGAGGGCCAGCGAGTCGATCAGCCACAACGCCAGCGCGGGAAGCGCATAGATCGCGACCGGCCCCGGCCAGTTCCACAACACCAGGTCGACCACCACGATGACCACGACGTTGTGGGCGAGCACCATCACGTTGCGCACCACCATCCGTGCGCCATAGAGCAGGAACGGCATCCGCACCGAGCGGATCATGCCCTCGTTCATGGTGAAACCCTGGCAGGACTCTGCGACCAGCACCGCGAGATAGCCCCACATCACCTGCGATATGGCGAGGAATGGCAGGTAGTCGTGCATCTCGATCTGGAACAGCGTCGCGTAGATGACCCCCATCGCGCCGACCATCACGCCGGTCGACAAGGTGAGCCAGAACGGGCCGAGCAGGGAACCACGGTAACGCTGGACGATGTCGAGCTGCGCCAACGTCCAACACAGGCGCCACAGGGTCAGCGTCTCGCGCAGGTCGCGAGTCGCCATGCGGTTGCGCTCCGAGAAGGAGTCTCCCGGGGTCAACTCAAGGGTCTGGGCTCCACGGGCGCGGGGTCGCATTGTCTCTGACATCAGACGGGCGGCGATAGCGGATTAGTGGATTGGCCGCAACCGGCGCGCGTGCGCCTCCGTCACACCCCGGGCGCAGCCCGGGCAATCCGGGTCCGCGCGCCGCGGGTCAGCACCACGCGCTCGCCGGGGCGGAACTGTTCCTCGTTGGTCTGCACCACCGAGATCGTATGCCCGGTGTCCTCGCGAATGATGAACTCGACCGCGGTGCCGGTGCTGGCCGCGCCCTCGACCGCATTGCCGGCGAGGCCGCCGATGATGGCGCCGCCGATCGCCCCCAGCACGTTGGCGCGTGGGTCGCGTCCGCCGATATAGCTGCCCGCCACCGCCCCGGCCGCGGCGCCCCCGACGGTGCCAACGCCGGTCGGCTGTCCCTGGAGACGGACCTCGCGCATCGAGACGATCACCCCATAGGCGATCTGCGCGGTGCGGCCGATATCGGCGCTGGTATAGGTCGTGTTGGTGTTGGCCGGCGCGCAGGCGGCAAGATTGGCCGCAACGCACAAGGCGAGCATCAGGGGCAGGACACGCATCTTCATTCTCCACCGGGGCGGCGATCCCCAGGGGCTGGGATCGCCGGAGCCGTTGCCGGCACAGCTAGCACACTCCCCGCGGCGGAGCATGAAGGGCAGCGATTCGCAGTGTGAATTCATCGTAATCTTGCCATGTTCTTCTCACTAGGATAAGGACTTATCAGCGGTTCCTGTGTTTCATGATCAGGAAGCGACGAGAACTATCCTGCGGCGGCCGAGCGGCCGGCGTGCACCGCGCCCCACGGGCGCGACCGACGGAGGCCTGCGCCGAATGCCGACCCGCGACGTCCTTGCCCGCCTGCCGCGTTTCGTGATCCTCGCGGTGGCGCTGTGTGCGCTGGCGGCCTGCTCGACGCAGCGCGCCCACAGCCCGACGGTCGAAGCCACCGAGTACGCGGGCCGGGCCAAACGCTCCTACGCTCCGCCCGGCCCGCCATCCGATCCCTGGGGCCCCTACATCGTCGAGGCCGCGGGCAAGTACGACGTGCCGGAGAAGTGGATCCGCGAGGTCATCCGCCAGGAATCCGGCGGCCGGCTGTTCGAGAACGGCAAGCTGATCACCTCCAGCGCCGGCGCCATGGGGCTGATGCAAGTGATGCCGGCCACCTATGACGAACTGCGCCAGCGCTACAGCCTGGGCGACGACCCTTTCGAGCCGCATGACAACATCATGGCCGGCACCGCCTATCTGCGCGAACTTTACGATGTGTTCGGCTCGCCGGGGTTTCTGGCCGCCTATAATGCCGGCCCCGGGCGACTCGACGACTACCTGACCCGCAATCGCGGCCTGCCCGACGAGACCCGCCGCTACGTTGCACGCGTCGGCGCGGCGATCGGCGACAGTCAGCCGCAGCGCATCACCAATGCGCCGCAATACGCCATGCTGCCGGTCAACATCCCCCCTGGCCCGCGCAATGCGCGCAACCGCCCAACGGCCTCGCCGGTCATGCTGGCCGATCGCCCAACGCCGGGCACCAGCACCGCGCGGGTTGCCGTGCTCGCCACTCCGATCCCGGCGCCGCCGGGGGCACCCCCGGCGCCCGCCCCGAGCGTGGTCGCCGCCGCCGTGCCGGCGCCGTCCCGCACCGGCGGATTCACGCTGATTTCCCCTGCGATGGCTGATACCCTGCCGCGCGCCACCGGTGGCGCGCGAACCGGCAATTGGGCGATCCAGGTCGGCGCCTTCGCCAATGAGGCGCAAGCGCGCGCCGCCACGGACACGGCTCGCCGCAAGGCTTCGGATATGCTGGCTCAGGCCAAACCAGCGGTCGGCTCGGTGCGCGGCACCAATGCGACGCTCTATCGCGCCCGGCTCACCGGCCTGTCGCGCGATGCGGCATCTGGCGCCTGCGAAAAGCTGACGAAGTCGGGCGCCGGGTGCATCGTGCTGTCGCCCGACGCGCAATCCTGAACCTCAGGCCCCCTTGGTCTCTCGCGCACGGGTCGCCAGCACGTCAACCCGCTCGTTCATGGCGTTGCCGGAGTGGCCCCGCACCCATTTCCACTCGATCTCGTGCGGCTTGGCGGCATCGAGGATGCGGCGCCACAGATCCATGTTCTTCACCGGATCGCCGGCCGCGTTGCGCCAGTTCTTGCGCACCCAGCCGGTATGCCAGCGGGTGATGCCGTTCTTGAGGTATTCGCTGTCGGTGTGCAGCACGATTTTGCAGGGCCGCTTCAGCGCCTCGAGCGCGGCGGCGGCGGCGGTGAGTTCCATGCGGTTGTTGGTGGTTTCGGCCTCATAGCCCGTGAGTTCGCGCTCGGCTCCGCGGAAGCGCAGCACCGCGCCCCAGCCGCCCGGGCCGGGATTGGGTTTGCAGCCGCCATCGGTCCAGATCTCGACCTGCTCGGGAGCCGTGCCCTCAGATGCCATAGGCGTGCTCGTCCCGCGCGGCGAGGTGGAAGCGCAGGCGGCGGACATATTCCAGCGGGTCCTTGCGCGTCACCATCGCGTCGGGCGGCGTGTTGATCCAGTCGTAGAGTCGGGTGAGCGCGAAGCGGATCGCGGCACCCTGGCACAGCACCGGCAGCGCTGCGCGCTCGGCGGGCGAGAGCGCCCGGGTTGCCTCGTAGGCGGAGAGCAAAGCGCGCGCCTTGGTGACGTTGAAGGAGAGGTCCTGCTCGAAGCACCAGGCATTGAGGCAGATGGCGATGTCGTAGGCGAGGATATCGGTGGCCGCAAAATAGAAGTCGATCAGCCCGGAGAGCTTGCCGTCGAGGAAGAAGACGTTGTCCTGGAACAGGTCGGCGTGGATATGGCCGACCGGGAGGCCCTGCGGCCAGGCGGCGAGAATGCGGCCGAGAGCGGCGGGCAGTTCGATGGAGAGGCCGGGCTGCACTTTGTCCGCCCCGTCACCGCAGCGCAGCAGGAGCGGCTGCCAGCCGGCCGGGCCGAGCGCATTGGGCCGGGTCGCTTCATAGCCGGCGCCGGCGATGTGCAGCGCGGCCAGGGCAGCGCCGAGCGGTCCGCAATGCTCCTGCCGCACCCGGCGTGGCCACACGCCGGGCAGGAATGTGGTGATCGCGGCATGGCGGCCGCACAGCATCCTGAGCGCCGCCCCGTCCCGCGCGCGCACCGGCTGCGGGCAGACGATGCCGCGCCCGGCGAGATGCTCCATCAGCCCGAGGAACCACGGCAGTTCGTCCGGGTTCACCCGTTTTTCGTAGAGCGTGAGGATGAAATCGCCGCCGGTGGTGCGTAGCTGGTAGTTGCTGTTCTCCACCCCCTCGGCGATACCGCGAAAGGCGACCATGCTGCCAATATCGTAGTCAGCCAGGAAGGCGGCGAGCGCCTCGTCGGAAACTTCGGTGTAGACGGCCATCGTTCAGTCCGACAGCGGCGCGGGGAGCTTGAAGATGATGTCTTCCTTGGTGACGATGCGCTCCTCGATGGTGAGGATGAAGCGCTCGCGGAGCTTGGCGACCAACTGGTCGACCAGCACCTCCGGCGCCGATGCCCCCGCGGTAATGCCGAGTGTGCGCACCCCGCCAAGCACCGACCAATCGAGATCGACCGCCTTGGGCAGCAGAATGGCCCGCGGCGCGCCGGACCGCTCGGCGACTTCGCGCAGCCGCAGCGAGTTGGAGGAGTTCGGGCTGCCGATCACAATCACCAGGTCGCTCTCGGGCGCGATGGTCTTCACCGCGGCCTGGCGATTGGTGGTGGCGTAGCAGATGTCCTCTTTCTTCGGCCCACGGATGAGCGGGAAGCGGGTGCGCAAGATATCGACGATTTCAGCGGTATCATCGACGGACAGCGTGGTCTGGGTGATGAAGGCGAGCCGCTCGGGGTTGAGAGGCTGAACCGTCCGTGCCTCGTCGGCGTTCTGGATCAGCGTCATCGCGCCTGGCGGGAGCTGGCCCATGGTGCCCTCGACCTCCGGATGTCCGGCATGGCCGATCATCAGGATGTGGACCTGCTCCGGTCCGCCATCGGCGAAATGCCGCTCCGCCTCGCGATGCACCTTGGAGACCAGCGGGCAGGTGGCGTCGAGATAGGTCAGCCCGCGGCGCTGCGCCTCGGCCGGCACGCTTTTGGGTACGCCATGGGCGGAGAACACCACCTGCGCCGATTCCGGCACCTCGGTGAGCTCGTCGACGAACACCGCGCCGAGTTTCTCGAGGTCCTCCACCACGGTGCGGTTGTGCACGATTTCGTGGCGGACGTAGACAGGCGCGCCGTAGCGGCGCAAAGCCTCCTCGACTACACGTATAGCGCGATCGACGCCGGCGCAGAAACCGCGGGGGCCAGCCAGCAGCACCCGCAGAGCGGGCTTGTTCGTCATGTCGTTTGGCATGTTGTCCATTGAGCAGGGTGGCCGCACTATGCCCAAGCTCGCCGTCCTGAACAATGACCCACGCCGCCTGCCAACCAGAAAGCCCGGAGCATCTGATGTCTGACCCCGCCGAGCCCACCACCTTCCAGCGTGTGGCGGGCCGCCTCCCCACGGCACTCCCGGCGGTGATCGCCCTGGCATTGCTGGCCGGCTGCGGCACGCCGACGGACAAGTTCCCGCCGGGTTGCCCGCAATTGAAGCTGATCAGGGACACGTCGGACCTGACGCGCGTGCGCGGCGCCGGCACCGATGTGACCGACCTCATCCTAGACGCCAGGATCGAGGCGGTTCCCGCCACCTGCTCCGACGGCCCGAAGGGCACCGTGCAGGCCAAGATCAAGGTCTTGATGACCGCCGCCCGTGGACCCGCCGCCACCGGCACCGCCGTCACGCTGCCCTATCTGGTGACGGTGGCGCTGGGCGAGCAGCTCATCGAGCAGCAGTATTTCGTCGCCTCCGGCGCATTCCCCTCCAACGTCGATCGCGTCAGTGTCACCGGCGATGACATCGAGCTCCAGATCCCCGTCACGGCGGAACGCGCGGCCAGTGCCTATACCATCTACGTGAGCTTCCGCCTCACCGCGGCGGAACTGGCCTATAACCGCAGCCGGCGGAAGTAGCCGCGCGGGCAAAGCCGCGCCATCCGAGTCGCGCCATCACAGCGGCGGAAGTGCGAGTTCGTGGCGCGCCTCCTCGGAGCCAAGGGCGGCGGCCTGGCGCAGCATCCTGGTGCCTTCGGGAATATTCTTGGGCACCCTTTCGCCCTCCCAGTAGAGCCGGCCGAGTTGCAGCATGGCTTCCGGATCGCCGCGCTCGGCACCGCGGCGCAGCCAGGTCAGCGCCCCCGGAATGTCCTGCCGGCTGGCGCGGCCCTGGAGCAGGAGAATCCCGATCGCCGTTGTCGCCTGGACATGGCCCTGCGCCGCGGCGGACTGGAAATACTGCATCGCCTTCACCGGATTCTCATGGCCGAGGATGGCCTGCAGCATCAGCCAGCCCGCGCGATACTGGGCATTGGCGAGTCCCTGATGGGCAGCGCGCGTGTACCACGTCATTGCCTTGGTCGCGTCCGCGGTGACCCCGATGCCGCCGGTCTCGTAGATCAGCCCGACCCGCACCTGGGCCTCGGCATTGCCGTCACGCGCCGCCGGTTCCAGCCAGTGCAGCGCGGCGGCATAATCCTTGTGGACGCCGCGACCGGCCAGATACATCACCCCCACCGCAATCCGCGCATCGATATTGCCGCCCTCCGCGGCGATCACGTAGAGGCGCTCGGCCTCGGCCGTGTCGTCCTTGGCGTCGGCCTGCAGGGCCAGCGCGTAGGCCTCCTCCGGCGCCGGCTTTTCGGCCGCCACCTGGGCCGGCGGGTCGGCCAGACCGATGGCGGCGACCTCGTTGCGCAGTCCGCCGCAGCCGGCGAGCGCGAGGCAGATCAGGACGAGCGGCAATTTGGTTTGGTGCACGCAAAGCCTCATGCGGTGACGATGTGTATCTTATGCCCGATCCGCGGCACCGTTAGAAGCGCGCGCAACGCGGCATGCAGTCCCAATAACGTGACATGCCGGAAATGCCGCTGCGGGGCGGGCGGATGCGTGACAGGGTGGGGCGGGTGCGCTAACTCAAGCCCTCCGCTCCCCGTTTTCGCCCTCTCTCCGGAAGTTCGCCTGCCATGACGTCGAGCAACGATATCCGCGCCACCTTCCTCAACTATTTCGGCCGTAACGGGCACGAAATCGTCGAAAGCAGCCCGCTGGTGCCGCGCAACGACCCGACCCTGATGTTCGCCAACTCCGGCATGGTGCAGTTCAAGAACGTCTTCACCGGCCAGGAGAAGCGGCCCTACACGCGCGCCACCACCGCGCAGAAATGCGTGCGCGCCGGCGGCAAGCATAACGACCTGGACAATGTCGGCTATACCGCGCGCCACCATACGTTCTTCGAAATGCTGGGGAATTTCTCCTTCGGCGACTATTTCAAGGACCAGGCGATCCATCATGCCTGGACCCTGGTGACCAGGGATTTCGGCCTGCCCAAGGACAAGCTCACCGTCACCGTCTACTCCGAGGACGAAGAAGCCGCCGCTCTGTGGCGGAAAATCGCCGGCCTCCCCGAGGAGCGCATCATCCGCATCCCGACCTCCGACAACTTCTGGCGGATGGGCGATACCGGCCCCTGCGGCCCCTGCCCGGAAATCTTCTTCGACCATGGCGACAAGATCTGGGGCGGCCCGCCCGGCACTCCCGAGGAGGGCGGCGACCGCTTCATCGAGATCTGGAACCTCGTCTTCATGCAGTTCGAGGAAGGCCCGCCCGGCACCCGCGTGCCCCTCCCGCGCCCCTCGATCGATACTGGCATGGGCCTCGAGCGCTTCGCCGCGATCCTGCAGGGCAAGCACGACAACTACGACACCGACACGCTGCGCGCCCTCATCCTCGCCTCTGCCGAGGCCACCGGGCAGGACCCCGACGGCCCGCACCGCACCAGCCATCGTGTGGTCGCCGACCATCTCCGCGCCACGTCCTTCCTGATGGCCGATGGCGTGCTGCCCTCCAACGAGGGCCGCGGCTACGTGCTGCGCCGCATCATGCGCCGCGCCATGCGCCACGCCCACATGATGGGCGCCCGCGAGCCGGTCATGCACCGCCTCGTCCCCGCCCTCGTCCGCCAGATGGGCGCCGCCTATCCTGAGCTTGGCCGGGCCGAGGGGCTGATCAACGAGACGCTGCGCCTGGAGGAGACCCGCTTCAAGGCGATGCTGGAGCGCGGCCTCGGCCTGCTCGCCGACGAGACGGAGAAGCTCGGCGATGGCCAGGCCCTGGCCGGGGACGTCGCCTTCCGCCTCTACGACACCTTCGGCTTCCCGCTCGACCTCACCCAGGACGCGCTGCGCGAGCAGGGCAGGGCGGTCGACGTCGAGGGTTTCAACGCCGCCATGGCCGAGCAGCGCACGCGTGCCCGCGCCGCCTGGGCCGGCTCCGGTGAGGCCGCCACCGAGCATGTGTGGTTCGAAATCCGCGAGAAGATCGGCGCCAGCGAGTTCCTCGGCTACTCCACGGAGACCGCCGAAGGCGAGGTCACTGCCATCGTCGCCGGTGGCCATCCGGTCGAGCGCGCCGAAGCTGGCAGCGAGGTCGCCATCGTGCTGAACCAGACGCCGTTCTACGCGGAATCGGGTGGCCAGGTCGGCGATACCGGCATCATCACCGGCCCCGGTTTCGTCATCACCGTCTCCGACACCCAGAAGCGCCTGGGCAGCGTCGTCGCCCATCTCGGCCGCGTCACCGAGGGCACGGTCGAACTCGGCCAGCCCGTGCGCGCCGTGGTAGATTACACCCGCCGCAGTGCCATCCGCTCCCACCACAGTGCCACCCATCTGCTGCACGAGGCGCTGCGCCGCCGGCTCGGCACTCATGTGCAGCAGAAAGGCAGTCTCAACGCGCCCGACCGCCTGCGCTTCGACGTCTCGCAACCCACCCCGATCACCCGCGACGATCTCGCCTGGGTCGAGGCCGAGGTGAACGCCCGCATCCGCGAAAACAGCGCCGTCACCACTCGCCTGATGACCCCCGAAGCCGCTGTCGCCGAGGGCGCCATGGCGTTATTCGGCGAAAAATACGGCGAGGAGGTCCGCGTCGTCGCCATGGGTGTCGGGGATGACGCCCGCGCCGCCTGGTCGATCGAACTGTGCGGCGGGACCCACGTGCGCCGCACCGGCGATATCGGCCTGCTGCGCATCACCGCCGAAGGCGCCGTCTCCGCCGGCGTGCGCCGCATCGAGGCGGTGACCGGCGAGGCTGCCCTGGCGCTGATTGCCGAGAACGACCGCCGCCTCAACGAAACCGCCGCCGCCCTCAAGGTCGCCCCCGGCGAAGTGGTCGAACGCGTCGCCGTCCTGGTCGAAGATCGCCGCCGCCTCGAACGCCAGGTTGCCGAGTTGCAAAAGAAACTTGCCACCGGTGGCGGCGAGGCCGAGGTCGAGACCGTCAACGGCGTCAAATTCGCCCCCCGCAACCTCGGCGACGTCCCGGCGCGCGACCTCAAGGGCATCGCCGAAGCCATCGGCAAGCAGATCGAGAGCGGCGTCGTCGCGGTGATCAGCACCGCCGAGGGGAAGGCCAGCATCGTCGTCGCCGTCACCGCGGATCTCACTGCGCGGATTTCCGCCGTCGATCTCGTCCGCGTTGCCTCCGCCGTGGTGGGCGGCAAGGGCGGCGGCGGGCGGGCCGACATGGCCCAGGCCGGCGGTCCCGACGGGGCGCAGGCTGATGCCGCGCTGGCGGCCATCCGGGTGGTCCTGGCGGGATAACCAAGCCAGGCCGCCTGTTTGTTTTGATAACGAAACAATATCGGCGCGCGAAATCCAACCGCTTCCGTCCTCGATTTTGCGATCTGCCCCCATGACGGCGGGCCGCGCGAAGTAAGTGGAATAACCATGGCCGCACTCGGCGCGTCCGTCGGGTAGGCAACCGCCGCACGCGCCGGAACCGACACGGGGCGCACCGCATCGGCCGACGTGCGGCCTGCTGGGCGTGCCACCGATCGCCTGACGCGGGCCGCGGGCACGCCACGGCCACTTGCCGACTGACGCGCAACTCCCTCCGCCAGCGCCGCCGCGAGCAGCGCGATGTAGCGCGCGATGCCCCGCTCCAGGCGCGCATGCAGCCGCCGCACGGGATGCCGCGGGCGCAACTGCCCGACATCCCCCAGCAGCGCCGCCAATATCGCGCGCAACACCCCCTCCACCGCGCGCAAGAGCGCGACGGCAGACTCAGGCAGGGGTGAAGGGGCGGGGGCGGACGACATCGGGCAACTCCATTTGCGATGGCCGGCACTATCGTCGAAACGGAGACGTATGTCAAGAACAAAAATCGAACAAAGGTAAAATATCTTCGTCCGCATTGCGCCTTGGCGCGGCCGCGCCAACGGCTTGGGAAGGAAAGATTCACCACCCGATTCGCTCCTCTGTGCCTCAAGCGAAGCGGGCGGTGAACCGATTTCTTTTCCTCCACCCGACCAGGGCAATCGGGTGAACGAAAGGAAGCGGTTCTTTTTTGAAAAAAAGAACCAAATAACTTTTCCGATGTGGCTTCGCACTCTCCGCGGAGAGAGCGAAGCCAACGGACAGAAAGTTTTTGCTTCTTTTTTCAAAAAGAAGCGCTCCCTTCCGTCGTCACCCGATTGCCCTGCCACCCGACCGCATGATCTTGACGCCCACCCCGCCGCGCGGGCCTACTCGCCGCCCATCTCAGAGACAGGACCACGTCATGCGCCCGCTTTCCGCTGCCGCGCCGCTCGCGCTACTTGCCGCTGCCCTCCTGCCCGCGCCGCAAGCCGCCGCGCAAGACCTGCCGCAGCTCCGCGTCGCCATGTCGCAGGACGCCGACGCGCTCGACCCGACCATGAGCCGCACCTATGTCCAGCGCGTCGCAACGTTGAACATGTGCGACGGGCTGTTCACCTACAACGACAAGCTCGCCGTGGTTCCCCGTATCGCCACGGGCTATGAGTGGGTCGACAGCAAGACCCTGGTGGTGAAGCTGCGGGCTGGCGTCACCTTCCATGACGGCACGCCGGTCGATGCGGCGGCGGTGAAATACAGCCTCGAACGCCATGGCAGCATGGGCGGCAGCGCCCGCAAGGGGGATGTCGCCAGCCTCGACCATGTCGAGGTGATCGACCCGCTGACCGTGCGCTTCGTGCTGAAGGCGCCGGATGTGGTGTTTCTCTCCCAGCTCGCGGTGCGCGCCGGCACGCTGGTTTCGCCCAAGGCGGCCGAGGCGGCGGGCAAGGATTTCGCGCTCAACCCGGTCTGCGCCGGGCCCTACAAGTTCGTCGAGCGCGTCGCGCAGGATCGCATCGTGATCGACCGCGTGGCCGATTACTGGGATGCCGCCAACTACCATTTCTCCCGCGTCACCTATCGCCCGGTCACCGACAGCACGGTGCGGCTGGCCAATCTCCAGGCCGGCGCGGTGGATGTGAACATCGAGATCCCGCCGATCGAGATGGACAAGGTGCGCAAGGACCCGAAGCTCAAGCTCGTCGCCTTCGACGGGCTCGGCTATAGCGGCATCAGCTTCAACCTCGCCCGCACCGAGACCGGCCGCACCCCGCTCGGCACCGATGCCCGCGTTCGCCGGGCGTTCGAGCTGGCGCTGGACCGCGAGGCGCTGGTGCAGGTGGTTTATAACGGCGCCCACGCCATCACCGCCCAGCCGCTGCCGCCGACCTCGCCGTTCTATGTGCCGGCGGTGGCGCCGACCAAGCGCGACCCGGCCAAGGCCCGCGCCTTGCTCGCCGAGGCGGGTGTGAAGACGCCATTCCCCATCACGCTCACCGTGATCAACCAGCCCGACCAGGTGCAACTCGCCGAGGTCATCCAGTCGATGGCCGCCGAGGCGGGCTTCGAGGTCAAGATCAACGCGATGGAGTTCGTTGCCAGCCTTGACGCCGCCGAGAAGGGCAATACCGCGGCCTACATGGTCGGCTGGACCGGTCGGCCCGATGCGGACGGCAACATTCGCGACCTGCTGCACACCGGCGCCCCGGTCAACTGGGTCGGCTACAAGAGCGAGAGCTTCGACACGCTGATCGACCAGGCGCGCGGCATTTCCGACCTGGGGCAGCGCGTCGCGCTCTACGCCAAGGCATTCGAGACCCTGCATCAGGACCTGCCGATCCTTTATCTCTACGCGCCGCGCTGGATTTTCGGCATGTCGAGCAAGATCGAAGGCTTCGCGCCGGTGGCCGACGGCATGTTCCGCCTCAACGGAGTGAAAATGGCGCGTTGACCCGCGTCAGTTGAGCTGGGGGACGATGGCGACCCAGCGGATCACCCGGCAGCGCCCCTCGCGGATATCGCGCAGCCGGTAGAGCCAGCGGGCCGCCTCCTCGACGAGGTGGGCCGCCTCGCCGGGGGCGGGGCGGG
>JAPLOH010000333.1 GCA_026400845.1 Alphaproteobacteria bacterium | reverse complement strand
TGTCGGCATCCTTGCCCTCCTCGAGCGGAATCCCGGTGGCATCGGCGATCCGGGTGATGCCGTTGAAGCCGCCGATCACTGCCGCCGCATCGAGCATCGCCGCCTCGCCCAGTCGCGCCACGATCGCCGCACGCAGCGGCGCGATGCGCGCCGGGTCGAAGGAGAGCAGCGCATCGGCAAACGGCAGCAGCAGGTCAGCATCCGCCACCCCACTCCCCTCGCCCGCCATCACCCCGCCAAGCTGGTAAGCCGTGTCAGCAAATTCGCCGCTCGCACGGAGCAGGTGGAGATGGCTGACGGTTCAATATTCACACTGGTTGAGCGCCGCGACCCGGGCGGCCAGCATTTCGAGCTGAGCGTGGCTGATGGCGCGATACTCGGTGGCGAAATCGCGCATCTGCGGGCCGGTTTCGTACATGGTTTCAAAACAATCCCACCACTGCACCATCGACTGCGGCACCAGGCTAAGGGCAAGCAGGATATGGGCGCCAGTGCGCTGGCAGTACATGTCGGGCTCGTCGGCGGTGACATCCTCCGGCCGCAGCGAGTGGGTGAAGCCGGGGCCGGGCCGGGCGCCGACTGGCCGATGCCTGCCCGGCTCGCCCGGCCGGGAAGCCGGCAGCGGCAGCGGCGCGAGACCTGCGCCAAGACGGAACGTGTCGACCGCAACCGTAATCACCACCACCGAGACCAACTCAACGTAGCGATCCTCCGGCGCCCCGGCGGCAACCCGGCGGAACCAGCCCTCGCCGATCCGTCCGCTGTCGGTGCGGATACGATGCACCGCCTCGACGTCATCGGCCGCCAGCACGCCGAGCGAGCGGTGCGCGCCCGCCACCGCGAGCGGGCTCAACGCCGCCTGTCGTGCCGCGCAATGCGGGCAATCCAGGGCATGACGGGTCTCGGCGGCAATCGCCACGCGCTCCTTCCCGGTGAGCCAGGTGCCCGGCGCGCCGATCCTCTCCCAGGCCGCGATGTGCGCGGCCGCAATATCTGGTCGCATGTGTAGCCCTCCCGCCCGCATGCTATCCGCACCCGCCGGAGGTGACCAGGGCATGGCTTGCCTCCGGCCGGCAGACGACGCAGGCTCCGTCTACTGGCGGAGAGACATCAAATGCGTATCGCGGTACTGGATGACTGGCAGGGAATTGCCACGGCATCGGCCGACTGGGCGTCGCTCGGCGGCGAGACGGTGATCTTCCGCGAAGGCTTCGCCGGACCTGACGCGACCGTGGCGGCGCTCGATGGGTTCGACGTCATCGTCGCCATGCGCGAGCGCACCTGGCTCGGCCGCAACGTGATCGAACGCCTGCCGAAGCTGCGCCTGCTGAGCTTCACCGGCCCGCGCAACGCCGCCGTCGATACCGCCGCCTGCACCGAGCGCGGCATCGTGGTGTGCAACACCGCCTCCAACGGGTCGTCCAACGATACGCCAGAACTCGCCCTCGCGCTCCTGCTCGCCGCCGCGCGGCGCATTCCGCAAGCCGACCAGGAGATGCGCGCAGGCCGCTTCCAGCACAACGTGGCCCCCGGGCTCGGCCTCAACGGGCGCACCATTGGGCTGATCGGCCTCGGGAGGATCGGCGGACGGATGGCCGAATTCGCCCGCGTGCTCGGCATGCGCGTGCTCGCCTGGAGCCCCAATCTCACCGATGCCCGTGCCGCCGAATGCGGCGCCGTTCGGGTGGAGAAGGGCGTTTTGCTGGCCGAGAGCGATGCCGTGAGCCTGCACCTGGTGCTCTCCGCACGCTCGCGTGGGACGCTCGGGGCGGCCGATCTCGCACGGATGAAGCCGGGCGCGATCCTCATCAACACCTCGCGCGGCCCGCTGATCGACGAGGCCGCACTGGTCGCTGCCGTGCAGGAACGACGGATCATCGCAGCACTCGACGTGTTCGACCAGGAGCCGCTGCCGGCCGATCATCCGTTGCGCTCAGCGCCAAACACCGTGCTGACGCCGCATCTCGGCTATGTTTCACAGGACAATATGCGCTCCTTCCACGTGCAGTCGGTGGAGAACATCGCGGCCTGGCAGGCCGGCGTGCCGATCCGCGTGATCAACCCAGAGGCGATCGGCCGGAGCTAGTCACTTCTCTGTGCTACCGGTTGAAACCGATTGGCCCGCGGTCGGGTCAAACGTAAGATGAGCACATTGAGCCGCAGGAGAATGTCATTCTCCGTTTGGCGAAAATGGAGCGATTTCATGCACTACCGGGTTCGCGGTAACAGCGTGCAACTGGTCAAGACCATGCGCGAGGAGGGGAGCGACAAGGTGCAATCCCGCCCCGTCGGCTCGATCAACCTGCTCACCGGCGAACTCAATCCAGCCGCGCTGGCCGCACTCACGCCGGGTGAGGTTGCCGACGCCCAGGCCTGGATCGCCAATCGCTGCACGGTGCGCGACCGGTGCTTCGAACTGGAATTCCTGACCTTGTCGTCGCGCCTGTCCGAGTTGGCGGAATGGGTCCGCCGCGCCGATGACGCGCTGATCGCCCCCCATGCCGATGACGTGATGGACGCGCTCGGCATACTCCGCCGGGCCGTGCTCAACCGCACCGGCGCCCGCCAGGCTGCCTGACCTCCGCCGGATCGCCGGGGATCGCCGGGCCGGGTTGTGTTACCGCCGCAGTGCAGAAATGCAGCGACCGAGCGCGGCGTTAATCATAACGACACACATCCGGACGACACTACTATTGCGTGCAGGCGAGGCGCGGAGGCATATGGCGCCAACTCATGGACCGGCCGGCCGCTCCTGCCGGCAGGATCACCCGGAAAGGATTGATGGATGCGCCTTGCGGTCTTGAAGGAACGGGCGACGTTCGAAACCCGCGTCGCTGCGACCGTCGACACGGTGAAGAAGCTGATTGCGCTGGGGCTTTCCGTCGCGGTCGAATCCGGCGCCGGTGCCCATGCCGCGGTCTCCGATGCCGAGTACCAGTCTGCCGGCGCCGAGATCGCCGACAGTGCGGCCACCGCCCTGGCAAGCGCTGGCGTGGTGTTCTCGGTGCAGGTGCCCGAGGCCGACACCTTGGCGCTGATCCCCCGCGGCGCCTTGCTGGTGTGCATCGCCAACGCCTTCGCCACCCCTGGCCTCACCGACACCCTTGCCGCCGCAGGGATCGACTGCGCGGCGATGGAACTCCTGCCCCGCATCACCCGCGCCCAGTCGATGGATGTGCTGTCGAGCCAGGCCAACCTGGCCGGCTATCGCGCGGTGATCGAGTCGGCCGCCGCCTTCGAGCGCGGCTTCCCGATGATGATGACGGCCGCCGGCACCGTGCCCCCTGCCCGCGTATTCGTGGTCGGCGCCGGCGTCGCCGGGTTGCAGG
Source organism: Alphaproteobacteria bacterium (assembly GCA_026400845.1). Taxonomy (GTDB): domain Bacteria; phylum Pseudomonadota; class Alphaproteobacteria; order Acetobacterales; family Acetobacteraceae; genus CAIYPH01. The sequence continues at coordinate 3,894 of JAPLOH010000333.1, read as the reverse complement.
CGATCGCCACCGCGCGCCGCCTCGGCGCCATCGTCTCGGCCACCGACGTACGGCCGGCGGCCAAGGAGGAGATCAAATCCCTCGGCGGCACCTTCGTCGGCGTCGAGGATGACGAGACCGCGGCACAGAAGGGCGCCTACGCCAAGGAGATGAGCGACGCCTTCCGCCGCAAACAGGCCGAGCTGATGGCCACCACGGTGGCGAAGAACGACATCGTCATCACCACTGCCCTGGTGATGGGCCGCAAGGCGCCGACCATCGTCACCGCGGCCATGGTCGAGAGCATGCGGGCCGGCAGCGTGATCGTCGATCTCGCGTCCGATGCCGGCGGCAACTGCGAGCTGACCCGGCCGGGCACCGAGTTCGTCACCCCCGGTGGCGTGCGCATCCTCGGCTGGCGCAACTGGCCAGGCCGCATCGCGGTCGCCTCCAGCGCGCTCTATTCACGCAACCTGCTGACGTTCCTCACCACTTTCTGGGACAAGGAGGCCAAGGCCCCCAAGCTTCCCGAGACCGATGACATCATCAAGGGCACCATGCTGACCCGCGGGGGCGCCGTAGTGCACCCGCAGTTCCTGCCCGCCGCGGCCGCCTGAGGAGAGCGCGATGACCCTAGCTGAACTTGCCACCCAGGCGGACGCGCTGGCCCAGGCCGCACGCGCACTGGCCGCCACGACCCCCGAGGTCGCCGAGGCGGTCGAGCCCTTCATCTTCCTGTTCGCCATTTTCCTGATGGCCTGCTTCGTCGGCTACCATGTGGTGTGGAACGTCACCCCGGCGCTGCACTCGCCGCTGATGGGCGTCACCAACGCGATTTCCTCGGTGATCGTGGTGGGCGCCATGCTGGCCACCGGCCTTGCGCTCTCCGGCTGGGCGATGGGCTTCGGCTTCGTCGCGGTCACGCTCGCCTCGGTCAACATCTTCGGCGGCTTCGTGGTGACCCAGCGAATGCTCTCGATGTTCAAGCGGAAGGGGCGCTGATCTCATGTCCGCCTCCCTCACCTCCCTCGTCTACCTCGTCGCCGCCGTTCTGTTCATCCTCGCCTTGCGCGGATTGTCGCACCCCGAGACCTCGCGGCGCGGCAATCAGATGGGCATGGCCGGCATGGCCATCGCCATCCTGGCGACCCTGGTGCATCACGGCATGTCGCTGCCCGGTATCGGGCTGATCGTACTCGGCATGGCGATCGGCGGCGCCATCGGCACCGTGCTGGCGCTGCGCATCCAGATGACGGCGCTGCCCCAGCTGGTCGCTGCGTTCCACTCCCTGGTCGGCCTCGCCGCCGTGTTCGTCGCCGCCGCCGCGATGAATGCGCCGGAGGCCTTCGGGATCGGGACCACCGGGCATATCCACACGCAGAGTCTGGTCGAGATGTCGCTCGGCCTCGCGATCGGCGCCGTCACCTTTTCGGGTTCGTTGATCGCGTTTGCCAAGCTCCAGGCGCTGATGAAGGGCAACCCGATCACCTTCAAATTCCAGCACCAGATCAACCTCGGGCTCGGCATTTTGCTGGTTCTGCTGATCGTCATCTTCGTCGCCACCGGCAGCCAGCCGGTGTTCTGGGCGATCGCGGCGCTGGCGACCCTGCTCGGCTTCCTGCTCATCATCCCGATTGGCGGCGCCGACATGCCGGTCGTGGTCTCGATGCTGAACTCCTACTCGGGCTGGGCGGCCTGCGGCATCGGCTTCACCATCCAGAACCTCGCGCTGATCATCACCGGCGCGCTGGTCGGCGCCTCGGGCGCGATCCTGTCCTACATCATGTGCAAAGGCATGAACCGCTCGATCCTGAACGTGCTGCTCGGCGGCTTCGGCACCGATGGCGGCGCCGGTCCCGCGGCGGCTGCCCAAGGGGATCGCTCGGTGAAGGCAGGTGCCGCGGATGACGCCGCGTTCATCATGAAGAACGCCTCCAAGGTGATCATCGTGCCGGGCTACGGCATGGCGGTCGCCCAGGCCCAGCACGCGCTGCGCGAGATGGCCGACGTGCTGAAGAAAGAGGGCGTCGAGGTCAAATACGCCATCCACCCCGTCGCCGGCCGCATGCCCGGGCATATGAACGTGCTGCTGGCCGAAGCCAACGTGCCGTATGACGAGGTGTTCGAGCTCGAGGAGATCAACAACGAGTTCTCCACCGCCGACGTCGTCTACGTCATCGGCGCCAATGACGTGACCAACCCCGCCGCCAAGACCGACCCATCGAGCGCCATCTACGGCATGCCGATCCTCGAAGTGGACAAGGCGGCGACCGTGCTGTTCGTCAAACGCTCGATGGCCTCAGGCTATGCCGGCGTCGACAACGAGCTGTTCTTCCGGCCGAACACCATGATGCTGTTCGGCGACGCGAAGAAGATGACCGAGGAAATCGTCCAGGCCCTCGGCCACTGACCATCGGGGCGGCGCGTCAGCGCCAGCCCCAGGGACGGAACGGGTGGGGGCCCGGCGGACGATAGGCCGGAACCACCACCACGGGTGGGGAATAAACCGGGGCTGGCGCATAGCCGTAGCCAGGTCCCGGACCCGGTCCGACCGGAACGGCGATACAGCCGGCCAGTGCGGCCAGTGCAACCACCGGCACGATCCGCAAGGCAATACGGGCAATCGGGTGAGACATCATCGGAGCCTCCAGGGCTTGGAACGTCGCCAGGATTGTCGTGGTTTAAGGCTTGTTGGTGGCGGCTGCACAGTCTGGACATTATTTAACCCACCAGGAAATATCCGGTCGCGGTTTCGCCACGTTGTATACTCATCGTAGACCCCGTGGCCGACTCCCGGCCGCGTCATGAGGAAGTGCCACCGTGCGCACCAACACACTCCCCTTCCGGCTCACCGCGATCCTCGTCGCCGCAGCGATGTTCACCGCGCCGCTGCTGCCCACCGCCGCCTTCGCCCAGACCGAGGCACCCGCCGTCGATCCGCCGGCCCGCGTCGGCCGGGTGGCGCGGATGTCCGGCACCGTGTCGTATCACGGTGCCGAGCAGACGCAGTGGGAGCCGGCGGCACTGAACTTCCCGGTCACCTCGGGCAGCTCGTTCTGGACCGAACCGCGCTCCGGCGCCGATATCGACGTGGCCGGCGCCCGCATCGTGCTGCATGAGGGCACCCATTTCGACATCGACCAGCTCACCGACCACGCGGTGACCGCGACCGTGGCGCAGGGTTCCGTCTACCTTGCCCTGCGCGGCACGCAACCCGGCGATACCATCCAGCTGCGCACCCCGCGCGGCACCGTCACCCTCGCGCAAGACGGCCAGTACGAAATCAACGCCGGTGACACCGACCGCCCCACCACGGTGAGCGTGATCGGCGGCCAGGCCCAGGTCGCCGGCGACAACGTCTCGCTGTTCGTCGCCAGCAATCAGACCGCGCAAATCTCGGGGAGTGGCCCGTTCCAGGGCAAGGTCGGCCCGCTCGCCGCCAGCCCCTTCCTCACCAGCCACCTCGCGCCGGTGCGCCCGATGCCGACCGGCGACTACGCGCCGCCGGCCCTGGTGCAGCAGATGACGGGCGGCGAGGCACTGGCCGAAACCGGCCGCTGGGAGCGCTCGGAGGAGTACGGCCAGGTCTGGTATCCGCCGGTGCAGGCCAGCTGGGTGCCCTATCGCCACGGCCACTGGGCCTTTGTCGCCCCCTGGGGCTGGACCTGGATCGACGAGGCGTCCTGGGGTTTCGCGCCGTTCCACTACGGCCGCTGGATCCAGATCGGCCCGTCCTGGGCCTGGACGCCGATCGTCCCCGGCGTCGCCATCGGCTACGGCTACCGCCCGGTCTATTCGCCGGCACTGGTGGGCTTCGTCGGCCTCGCCGCCGGGATCGCGATCGGCGCGGCGCTCGGCCGCTCGGTCGGCTGGTATCCGCTTGGGCCAAGGGAGGTCTACTACCCGCCCTATCGC
>JAPLOH010000121.1 GCA_026400845.1 Alphaproteobacteria bacterium | reverse complement strand
GGGCTGCATGCTCTACGAACTTATCCCCAACATGCCGGAGCACAGGCTCGCCCCTCTCATGACAGCCTTCGCCAAGGCCATGTCACAGGCCAGCCAATTTAATGGACTGTTTGCAAAATCGAAATGAGGGGATGGTTGAGCTGGGAGGCAGCACGCTGACTTTGGGAACCAGCATGCTGGTTACGGCTTCTGGATTTCCAGGCGCGATTCAATTCGGCGGCGGCGGTACCGTAGTCAATCTTGGAACATTGTTGGCGAATTCCGCAATCAACCTTCCAGGCACCTTCATTAATGCCGGAACCGTCGCGATTTTCAGCAATAACCAGTCGGCAGCATCAAATTTTGTCAATAACGGGCTTGTCGAGATCACGGACGGGTCATTCCTCGTTTCCGCGCTTGCGGGAACAGGAACGGTCGAACTGATGAGCAACGCCGGGCAGACCGCGCTATTGGCCGCCCCAACAATCGGGGCCGGGCAGACGCTGCTGCGTCTGTCGGGCAGCTTCATCATCGAGGCAAATTCGATCGATCCACAGGCGATCATCAGTGGGTTCAACGCCGGCAGCAGTGTTCGTATCAATGGGCTTGTTGACACCGGGAACGTGAACGCCGATTTCACCGGCACTGTGGCGAGCGGAACGCTCACCGTAACGAATTCGGGTAGTGTCGTCGCAAGTTGGCATCTTGTGAATGTCGCCCCAGGATTGACGTTCGTGCCGGCGGCCGTGGGAGGCAACACCTTTATCGAGGCAGTTGCCTGTTTCGCCGCCGGAACCGGGATCGCGACACCATCCGGAGTGCGTCCGGTCGAGACCTTGCGGGCCGGCGATGCTGTATGCCTCGCGGCGGGCGGGCAGGCGAACCTCCGATGGGTCGGGCATCGGAAGATCGATCCGCGCCGACACGCTCGGCCCCAGGATGTCTGTCCGGTTCGGGTACGAGTGGGGGCTTTCGGCCCTGGTGTGCCGCAACGCGATCTTAGGTTGAGCCCGGATCACGCGATCGCGTGCGATGATATTTTGATTCCCGTGCGATATCTGATCAATGGACTCACGATCTGCCAGGAGCCTGCCAAGATGGTGCAATATTTCCATTTGGAACTGCCGGATCATGCGCTGATCCTGGCGGAGGGGCTGGCCTGCGAGAGCTATCTCGATACCGGCAATCGCGGGGCCTTCGCCAATGGCGGTGATTCGCCGATGTTGCATGCGGACTTCGCCCGTGGCGTTTGGGCGCGGAGGGGCTGTGCCCCGTTGGTCATTGACGGGCCTCGACTGGAGAGTGCGCGAAGGGCAGTGGCGGCGGTGGCGGCGGCACAGGGCGAGCGCATCACCGAGGATGCGGCTTTGAGGTTGGTTGTGGATGGTCGGGTAGTGCCGGGCGAACGAAACGGTCCGGTCTGGAGTTACCGGCTTCCGGCCGGAGCGAACCGGGTGCGGATACTGTCCCGGCGGTGGTGCCCGGTATGGGTAGATCCGGGCTCGGACGATGCGCGGCAACTCGGGGTGGCCATCGCGCGGATAAAGCTCGATGGGCGGGTAATTGCGCTTGACGATGTGCGGCTTTCGTCGGGCTGGCACGCCATGGAACCCGAAACGGAGGTCTGCTGGCGTTGGACCGATGGGGATTCGGGGTTGGCCTTGGCCGGGGTGCGGTCGATCGAATTCGCCGTGGCGATGACGGGGAAGTATTGGGTGCAGCACCATCGTGACCGAACCGGCGGCCCGTCCCGGCGTGCCGCGTAGCGGGAGCTATACTGTTTGGGTGGCGGGCGTGCGGGCTGTCCGGTTTGAGTTGGCGGCGCACGACGACCCTCACCCCGGGCTTGATCCGCTTCGCGGCTCAAGCCCGCGAACGCGGGAGGGGGAGAAGAGAGCGGCCGCGCTACGGATGGCGAGGGGCGAAAGAAATTTTGCCTGGGGCGTGAGATTGGGGTTGCTTCTAACTTAAAGGTGATTTATATTAAATTGAATGCTATTAGGAGTGACTGACACCGTATGACCCGACCGAGTTCCCCTTCCCTGATCGCTGCGACCGGCCTTGCCGCCTTGATGGGTGGGATGGTGTGGGCGTTGCTGGCTGCCTTGTTGGGGTTGACCCACAGGCGGGCCGGAGAGCGTGCGCGCGATGTGGCGCGGCCGGGGATGACGGTTGTGGTGTTGGAGGCGGAGGCGACGGCCGCGTTCGAATACGAGGAATATGTGGAGTGGGTTGCCGTCCCGACGCCGTGGCGGAATGGGCGGTTGTTCCCGCTTCGGCATGCGCGGGCGTTGAGTGTCGCGCTGCCGTGCCGGTTTCGGCGGCTTGGTGCGTTCGGGCGGGGGCCGCCTGGGGTGATTTCAGGTTTGGATTGTGGCTGACCGGCATGGCCTGAGGGCTGTGCGCGGGTGCTTTGGCATGTCTGGTGTTCTTTGACGGGTGCATCTGCGTCGGGGTGATGGTAAACGAAACGGACAAAAGTTTTTTGCTTCTTTTTTTCAAAAAAGCAGCGCTTGCCTTGCTTAG
>JAPLOH010000103.1 GCA_026400845.1 Alphaproteobacteria bacterium | reverse complement strand
CCCGGCGCCCGCCGCGCCGCGCCGGCCGGAGCGGCTGGCGGTGCTGCAGACGGCAGGCTGGGAGGTCGCCGAGGCCGGCGCCAAGGCGGCGCTATCCGCATTTCTCGGCGGGCTCGCCGCCGAGGGGGTGACGATGCTTGACCGCGACACATCCGCCCGCATCGCGGTGTTGGAGCGCGCGATCGCCGAGGCGGCGGAGATTTCCACCGGCATCGCCTCCTGGGAGAGCCTGTTCCCGATCGGCGAGCTCGCCGCCCGCATGCCAGGCAAATTGCAGCCGCGCACCATGGAGCACGTCACCGCCGGGCTGGCGATGACGCCCGATGACTACGCGGCGTTGCTGCGCCGGCGCGACGTGCTGCGCGACGCGCTGGTGGCCCTCGCGCCCGATTTCGACGCCTGCATCACGCTCTCCGCCCCCGGCCCGGCGCCGATCGGCATCGAGACCACGGGGAACGCGATCTTCAATGTCCCCGCCTCATCGCTGCGCTGCCCGGCGATATCGTTGCCGTTGCTGAGCCTGGACGGCATGCCGCTCGGGGTGCAACTCCTCGGCTACCCCGGCCAGGAGCGCGCGCTGTCCGGCATCGCCGCCTGGATGGCGGGGCGCCGATGACCGGCGTGGTTGCAGCTTATCACTGTTGCGTGACCCGGCATGCCGGAGGGGGATCGCAGGTGGACCCGCGTTGCTTTTTGTTGCTATCAGGGCGCCCTAAACGACGGGTTAATCCGTCAAGCGGTTGAGGAGATTCCAACCATGCTGTTCCGCAATATCTTCGCCGGCTTCGTTGCCGCCGGCTTCACTCTGGCCGCCGCGGCGTCCGCCGGTGCGCAAGCTCCGAAGCGCGCCTCGATCCTCGACATCCCGTTGTCGGCCGCCGAGAAATCCGGCTTGGCGCCGATCCTGAACCATGTCGGTGAGGGCGGAAGCCACATTCACATCCTGCCGACCCTCGCCGGCCATTTAGCCCGGGTGAAGCACGGCCTCGCCGCCGGTCAGGCCGGAGCGCTTCCGCTGAAGTACCACGGTGGACCAGTCATGAACCCGAAGGTCACCTCCGGTCCACAGACCAACATCGAGATCTACACGATCTACTGGCTGCCGGCGACCGGGAAGCTGCAAAGCGGTGCGGCCACTTCGATGGCCGGCAATTTCATGTCGGTCAACAACGCGATGGTGCAGGGGTTCATCAGCAACCATCTGGCCGGCACTGCCACGCAGTACTACCAAACCAGCGCCGCCACCCCGATCGTCAACCAGGGCGGACTGGCAGGTACGTATGTCGATACGGCAGCCTATCCCGCATCGGCGTGCACCGATACCGCGACGCCGGGCAACTGCCTCACGGACAAGCAGATCCAACGCGAGATCGGCAACGTGATGAAGAGGGCCCGCTGGACGCCCGGCCCGAACAAGATGTTTGTGATGTACACCTCGTCCGGCCAGGGGTCGTGCTTGACGGGGACGACCTGCGCTTACACTTATTATTGCGCCTATCATTCGTCGTTCAATGTGACGACCGGTCCCTCGACCGGCCCCGTCATCTACGCCAACATGCCCTATGGCGATCCCGGCGCCTGCGCGAACCCCGGGCAGGCGACGCCGAACGCGATCATCGGCGGCGTGAACTATGGGCCCTACGCCGATATCGTCGCCAGCGTCGCTTCCCACGAGATCCTCGAGGCGATCACCGCCCCCTTCGGCAACGCCTGGTTTGACCTGTCCGGCAATGAGAACGCCGACAAGTGCGCGTATAACTTCGGCGCCAACGTCTCTTCGAGCCCGGCGGCCAACCAGTTCTACACCTCCAACCCCTACCCGTCGCCGGTCTATGTGACGGGCTACCCGGCGAGCTACTTCGAGCTTCAGCAGGAATGGAGCAACGCGGCCAACGCGGCCGGCCAGAAGGGCTGTGTGCAGTACTACTACAACTTCTGACCACCCCATCGATCAGACCAACCGCACCCCGGACGACCCGTCGTCCGGGGTGCGGCGCGTTTGAACCCGGTCACGGCCGGTAGAGATAGGCTTGAACGGATCGAAGCGTCGCGTTCCCGGCTAAAGAAGCGGCAGCCCCACATAATTCTCCGCTATCGTCGTCATCCCCGCGCGCGAGGTGGTGAGGTAGTCCAGTTCCGCCTGCTGCATGCGGCGCTCGAACGGAGAGTAGGCGTCGAAGCGGTGGAGCAGGGTGGTCATCCACCAGGAGAAGCGCTCGGCTTTCCAGACGCGGCGAAGCGCGGTTTCGGAGTAGGAGTCCAGGCCGGAAGTGGTGCCGGTGCGGAAGAACGCGACGAGGGCGGCGGAGAGGACGTGAACGTCGGCGAAGGCGAGGTTCAGGCCCTTCGCCCCGGTTGGCGGGACGATGTGGGCGGCGTCACCGAGGAGGAACAGGCGGCCGGCCCGCATGGGTTCGGCGACGAAGCTGCGCAGCGGGGTGATGCCACGTTGCAGGATGGGGCCGCGGGTCAGTTTGCCGGCGAGGCGGGTGTCGAGTTCGTCCCAGATCCGGGTGTCGGGCCAGTCGGCGAGGTTTTCGTCCGGCGCGCATTGCAGATAAAGCCGGGTGATCTTGGGCGAGCGCATGGAGGCCAGCGCGAAGCCGCGGTCGTGGCTGGCATAGACCAGTTCGTGGCTGACGGGTGGGGCTTCGGCGAGGATGCCGAGCCATGCGAAAGGGTAGACGCGCTCGAAGACGCGCATCATATCGGCGGGCATCGCGTCACGGCTGATCCCATGGAACCCGTCGGCCCCGGCGATGATGTCGCATTCGAGGACGTGGTCGGCGCCATCGTGGTGGAAACCCACGGTCGGCCGGGCGGTGTCGATGGCCCCGATGGCGTGGGCCTGGGCGTCGAAAAACAATGGGAGCCCGTCGGCGAGGCGGGCGGCGATGAGGTCCTTCACCACCTCCTGCTGGCCGTAGACGGTGACATGGCGGCCGCCGGCGAGATCGGTCAGCGGAATGCGATGGCTGGTGCCACCGAAGCGCAGGACGATGCCGTGGTGGACGAGGCCCTCGCGGTCCATCCGCTCTCCGACCCCGGCGTCACGCATTTGCTGGCAGGCGTCATGCTCCATGAGGCCGGCGCGGACGCGACTTTCGACGTAGGCGCGGGATTGCGCCTCGATCACCACGCTTTCGATGCCGGCGCGGGCGAGGACCTGGCCGAGCAGCAATCCGGCAGGGCCGGCGCCGATGATGCCGACTTGGGTGCGCAGCGTGGGTGCGGGCATGGCCGGCTCCGTGGGTCCTGCGCCCTAAGTATATCAGGCCTCCGCCGGATCGGAGCGCTGTGTGAAATGCAGCCAGGCGATCGCCACCAGTGCCACCAGAACGAAACATAGCGCGATGACGTTGAGGGTGAACCAGCCGTAGATGTCCAGCAGATAGGCGGCCAGGAAAGTCGCGGTCGCGGTGGTGCCGAACATCAGGAAGTCGTTCATCGCCTGTGCCTTGCCGCGTTCGCTCGGGCGGTAGGTGGTGGTCACCAGCGTGGTGGCGCCGATGAACAGCAGGTTCCAGCCAACGCCCACCAGTGTCAACGCGATGCGGAAGTTCCACGCGCCCTGGCCGGCGAGGGCGGGGACCACGGAGAGCGCCAGGATGATGGCGCCGGCCGTCATGATGCGCATCACGCCGAAGCGGTTGATGAGGTTGCCGGTGTAGAGCGAGGGCACGAACATTCCCATTACGTGCAGGAACAGCACGAAATGGGCCTCGGTCTGCGGCAGGCCGCACAGCACGATGGCGATCGGCGAGCCGCTCATCAGGAAGGACATGGTGCCAAACGCGATCATCGCGGCGGACACCGCGACGATGAATTTCGGCTGGCGGGCGATCTCCAGCAGCGAGCGTTGCGGCCCCTCCACCACTTCAGGCGCGGCGGGCGGCGGGAATTCGATGAAGGTCAGGATCGTGAGCACGACGAGGTGGACGACGAACATCGCGGCGTAGGTGGCGAGGTAGATCGGCACCAGCATGTCGTACGTCACGCGGACCAGGCTCGGGCCGATGATGCCGGCGACGATGCCGCCGGAGGTGACCCAGGAGATCGCCTTGGCGCGGAGCGGGCCGGGCACCAGTTCGACGGCGGCGAAGCGGTACATCTGGATATTGGCGACCGCGAAGCCGAGCACGATGCCGCCGGCGCACATCACCCAGAGGCTGCCTATCGTCAACCCGACGCCGCACAGGACGGCCCCGAGCATGCCGATGAAGGACCCCAGGCGAAAGCCGAAGCGGCGGCCGTGGCGCTGCATCAGCAAGGCGGCGGGGAAGACCGACATCATCACGCCGAGATGCTGCATGGTGATGGGCAGGGTGGCGAGGTTGCCGGTGCCGATGAACGTGGCGACCGAAAGCGCGGTGGCGGCGAACATCATCGTGTTGGCTGCCTGCCCCAGCGCCTGACACGAGGCCAGGAGCAGGAGGTTGCGCCGCATTTTGCCATCCATGGTCGTTCTTCACTCCCGTTCGGGAGATGACGTAACGGCCTCGTGGCGACCAGCGCAACCGCCGTGAACGCAAGCCTGCGCCCCGCCAGGCAGACGCCCGGCGGGGGTCGGGCCGGCTACTTCTTCGCCATGAACGTCCGCGACATCGTATCGTAGAAGCTATAGAGCGCGTCGCCCGCGATCACCCCTGCGGCGAAGACCTCCATTTCCGACTGCTTCTTGCCGTCGGTGACCCGCATCCAGATGATCCGCAGTATGACACCGACGAGGACGGCCCAACCGGCGATTGGGTTCAGCAGGAGCAGACCGGTCGCGAACAGCACGCCGAGTTGGCGCTTCGGGCCGCCGAGGAACTGAACGATGGCGCCGGGGATGGCCCATATCATCAGCTGCTTCGCCACCTCCCACGAGGCGCCAGCCTTGATGGTGGCGACGTAGACACGATCGACCGGGGCAACCTTGTTCGCGGCGAAATAACCCTGGTAGGACACCAGGACGACGATGCCAGCCACCACGAAGGCGAACATGGCGGCATACATCTGTTGCTTGCGGCCTTCGCGCTCGAACGCCGGGTCCGTGCCGTAGCCGCGCAGCATGTGGCCGGCCTTGAGGTCATATCCCATGTCGGCGAAGGCCGGGCCGGTGGCGGCGGAGAAGCCGACCATCAGGCACAGTGCGGGGGCCGGGAAGCCGATCAGCATGCCGATCACCAGCGTAATCAGCGCCACCGCGAAGGCCGGGAACCAGCCGGCATGCATGGCGGCGAGGCCGACGATGAGTTCATGGATGAGGGCGGCGAAGGCGGCATAGACGATGAACAGGATCAGCATGCCGATCGACATCTCGGTGTAGATGCCGCCGAGCACGGCGATGATGACGGCGATCAGCATATAGGCGCCGGTGCCGCCGGCGATGGTGCGGCGGACCTCGGCGGCGGGGGTGCGGGTGCCGGTGGTGGCGCCGTCCTGCTTCATCATCAGCATGACGACCTGGATCAGCGCGACGAGCCCGGCGCCGACCATCACGCCGTGCGGGATATAGGCCTTCATGAGGTCGCCCTTGTCGACCAGCCAGCCCATCGTTGTACCGGAATAGCCACGGATCAGCAGGCCGACGCCGAACATGGTCAGCGCCCAGATGTTGCCGATGAAGGCGACACCGAAGGCCGACATGGGAATGGCGAGGTACGAACCGATGATGCCGACGCCGAGGCCGCCGAGCAGAACGGCGCCTTTCCGGCCGCCCTCGTCACCGGCCTTGATCGCCTCCGCGGCGGCGACGCCCGGCGGCCAGGCGCCTTCGGCCGGGAATACCTCGCTGTCGAACATCCGGTAGAGCATGTAGCCGTCGACCAGCATGGCGAGGAAGACGCCGAGGAACAGCGGGCCGACGAGATCCATCCGCCCGAGCACGAAGGGGATGCCGATCGGCAGCAGCAGCGCGTTGCCGGCGCCGAAGGTGGAGGCGGAAATGGCGGATTGCGCCAGATTCTGCATGTGGACCGATTTGTAGTGGCCGAAAATCGCCATCGGCAACCGCGCCAACGCCATGCCCGCCAGCGCGCCGATCAGCGCGGTGTTGGTGGTGATACCGAGGGTGGTGATCAGCTCAGTGCCGATGATGGCGCCGAGCACGCACAGCGGCGTGATGAGCGCGAGGCTGGAAAGGCTGAAGAATGCCGGATGCCGGCCGGTCGACATGCTCATGTTCTAACCCCCTGTTAGCGCATCGTGGCGCTCTATCACGGGACTGTTACACGGAAGGCAAACCTTGCCAATCCGCCGGCGCGCCGCAATCCGGACGCGATCGCCGGCTCAGGCGAGTTCGATGCGCGTGCTGCGTTCGCCGTTGAGCAGGCGGCGAAGGTGGAAATTGGCCAGGGCGTCGTCGGGCAGCTGCCCCACCAGTGTGGCGAAGGCCGGCAGGGCAGCGGCGTCGCCGGCCTCGGTCAGCGCGAAAGCAGCACGATAGGTCTCCGCTGCCAGGGCGGCCTCCGGCCCTGGGTCGACCGGCGCATAGGCCCGCAGCATCTGGTTGCGCCCGCGCAACCGCAGATCGCCGATCGGGCGGACCTCCGCGCCAGGCACCCGGGCGACCACCGTCTCGCTGATGCAGACGCGGGTACCAAGTTGCTTGTTCGCCGTCTCCAGCCGCGCCGCGATGTTGATCGTGTCGCCATAGGCCGCATAATCGAAGAACCGACCGCCGCCGAAATTGCCGACCACGGCGGTGCCGGTGTGCAGGCCGATCCGCGTGATCCCGAGTGCGACGCCCTGCGCCTGCCAGCGCTGCCGCTGCGTCTGTGCCACCGCATCGAGGGCGCGGGCGCAGGCGATGGCGCGGGCGGGATGATCCGGCTGGTCATCGGGCGCACCGAACAGCACATAAAGACCGTCGCCGATAATCTTCGCGATGGTGCCCTCATGGGCGAACACCACGTCTATCATCGCAGAGAGATAGTCGTTCAGCAGAGTGGTCAGCACGCTGATCTCGAGCGACTCGGCCAGGGTTGTGAAGCCGGCGATGTCGGTGAACATCGCGCTCACCTCGCGGCTGCGGCCCTCCAGCGCCGCGGTGGCGTCGCCTTGGGCGAGGCGGCCGGCGAGGCGGGGCGAGAAGTAGCGCGCCAGCGCCGCCTGGGCGCGCTCGGCGGCCTGGGTGCGACCCTGCTCGGCACGCCGCACCTCGACATGGCGCAGGGTTTTCTGCAGCGTGGTCTCGAAATCGACGAAATCGATCGGCTTGGTCACGAAATCGAAGGCGCCGCGGTTCATCGCGGTGCGGATGTTCGACATGTCGCCATAGGCCGAGACGATCATGCTGGCCGGGGGGTGGTCGAGGGCGGCGAGATGGGTCAGCAGCGTCAGCCCGTCCATCCGCGGCATGTTGATGTCGGAGATCACGACGTCGATATCCGGCCGGTTGGCGAGCACCGCCAAAGCCTCGACCCCATCGCCGGCGAAGCTAAAGGCGAGCGCGCCGCTGCGGATTTCGCGGCGGTATTTCTGCACCACCAGCGCCTCGATATCCGGCTCGTCGTCGACGACCAGGATTTGCGAGGTCATTCGTCCACCTCGTAGCCGGCAAGTCGCCGGTCGATCTCGGAGCGCTGGGCGCCGACGTCGGGCGCGGCAATGAGCGAACTGACCATGTTTCTGCCCCCGTCGCTTCTGGCCCCGTCGTTTCTGGCCCCGTCGTTTCTGGCCCCGTCGTTTCTGGCCCCTCGTTTCCGGCCCGCCTTGGCCGCGCCGGCCCCGATCAACCAAGGCTGCACGCGACAGCGGAATGGTAGACCACCCGCATCGTCGCTCCAATAGGCTGGCGGGGCGTCGATCCGGTAATATCGCGACGTGTTTTCCTCGCGCTCCACCGCCGCGGCCTGTATCGTGCCTTCCGTGGAACGGAGGTGACGCACAGGGATGCTGGCCGGTTTGACGCCATGGCGATGAAGCTGCGCTTCTGGGGCGTGCGCGGCAGCCTGCCCACACCCGGCCCGGGAACCCTGCGCTACGGCGGCAACACCCCCTGCGTGAGCGTGCAATGCGGCCCGCATCTGCTGATCCTCGACGCCGGCAGCGGATTGCGCGCGCTCGGCGACACGCTCGACGGCGGCATCGTTGCGGACATGCTGCTGAGCCATGTCCACATCGACCACATCTGCGGCCTGCCCTTCTTCCGCCCGATGTTCGACCCCGCAACCCGGCTGCGGGTCTGGGGGGGCGGCCTCGCACCGGCCGAGCCGATCGCCACCGCCGTCGGGCGCAGCCTGCGCGCGCCGCTGATGCCGAACCTCGATGCCGCCTTCCGTGCCGAAATCGCGTATCGCGACATCACGCCCGGCGCAACCTTCACGCCGCAACCGGGGCTGACGGTGGCGAGTTTCGCGGTCGACCATCCCGGCGGCGCGCTGGCCTTCCGCATCGGCTGGGACGGCGCGAGCCTGTGCTACGTGACCGACGCCGAGAACGCCGCCGGCCCCCCCGATCCCGCGCTGGCCCGCTTCGTCGCCGGCGCCGACGTGCTGATCTGCGATGCCACCTATACCGACGCGGATTATCCCGCGCGCATCGGCTGGGGCCATTCGACCTGGGAGGGTGCGATCCGCCTCGCCGATGCTGCCGGCACGGGGACGCTGGTGCTGTTTCACCACGACCACGGCCGCGACGATGCCGCGATGGACGTCATCGCCGCCGCCGCCGCCGCCCGCCGCCCCGCTACCTTGGCCGCGCAAGAGGGCATGGAGATCAGCATTCCCGGCGGGTGATGCCAATCAACGGTTTTACTGATCCGTTGATGGGGAAAAACCAGCAAGGCTGTCCTACCAGTTCCACAGCGTGCCGTCAGTCAGCCGGTTCACGTCCAGATACGCGCGGGAATAGGGAAACCGCGCCGCCGCCGCCTCGTCGAACGTCACCCCGATGCCGGGTGTCTCGCCGCTGTGCAGGTAGCCATCGGTGAAGCGCCAGTCCCACTGGAACACCTCGCGCGCCTCGGGCGGATGGATCGAATATTCCTGGATGCCGAAATTGGGGATGGCCCGGCCGAAATGCAGCGCCGCCCCCATGGTCACCGGCGACAGATCCGCAGCCCCATGGCACCCCGTCCGCACCCCGTAGAGCGCCGCGAGATCGGCGATGCGGCGCAGATGGGTAATGCCGCCGGCATGCACGACGGTGGCGCGGATATAGTCGATCAGCTGCTCGGTGATCAGCGCCTGGCAGTCATAAATCGTGTTCAGCACCTCGCCGATCGCCAGCGGCGTGGTGGTGTGGCGGCGCACATGGCGCAGCGCCTCCTGGTTCTCGACCGGGGTGACATCCTCCAGCCAGAACAGGTCATACGGCTCCAGCGCCTTGCCAAGCTGCGCCGCCTCATTGGGCAGCAGCCGGTGATGCGCGTCATGCAGCAGATGAATATCCGGCCCCGCCCGCAGCCGCGCCGCCTCGAACAGCTTCGGCGCGAAACGCAGATATTTCGCGGTGTCCCAGTCGCCCTCGGCCGGCAACGTCGGATCGCCATGCGCGTCGGGCGCGTGCACCCCGTAGATGCGGTTGAGCCCGGGCACCCCGGCCTGGATGCGGATCGCCCGGTAACCTTCCTCGGCATAATGCACCAACGCGTCCACCGCCTCCTCGATGGTGGCGCCATCGGCATGGCCGTAGCACAGCATACGGTCGCGCGAGGCGCCGCCGATCAACTGATAGAGCGGCATCCCCGCCGCCTTCGCCTTGATATCCCACAGCGCCACGTCGACGGCCGCGATCGCCGTCATCGTCACCGGGCCACGCCGCCAATAGGCCCCGCGATAAAGATACTGCCAGGCATCCTCGATGCGCGCGGGGTCCCGCCCGATCAGGCAGGGCACCACATGCTCCTGGAGATAGGCGGCCACCGCCAATTCCCGCCCGTTCAGCGTGGCATCGCCGATACCGGTGAGCCCGTCGGCCGTCTCGATCACCAGGGTGACGAAGTTGCGCCCGGGCGAGCAGACCACCACGCGGGCGGCGATGATGCGGTCAGCCATTGCGGAACCTCGTCGGCACCCCGGTCTGCGCCGTCAACCCGCCATCCGCGACGAAGGCCGCACCGGTGACGTAGGAGGCGAGGTCGGAGGCCAGGAACAGCGCCACATTGGCCATCTCCTCCGGCTTGCCGAAGCGCCCCATCGGCACCGCGGTGGTGGCGGCATCGGCGAAACCGGGAATGCCCAGCGACTTCTGGAACAAAGCGGTGTCGATCATGCCCGGGCAGAAGCAATTGCAGCGGATATTGTCGGAGGCGTATTCGATCGCCACCACCTTGGTGAAGTTGATCACCGCCGCCTTCATCGCGTTGTAGGCGCCGATACCGAAATCGGCGAATTGCCCGGAAATCGAGGCGGTATTGACGATCACCCCGCCGCCCTGTGCCTGCATGATCGGGATCACCCGGCGCGTCGCCTGCATCACCGCGGTGAGGCCGAGCTGGAGGTTGTAGTTCCACACCTCGTCAACGATATCCGCCACCTTGGCGAGCCGCCCCTGCTGCAACGTCGGCGGCAGGCCGAAGGCGTTGTTGTGCAGCACATCGATGCGCCCGAGTGCGGCATGGGCATCGGCCACCAGCGCGTCCGCCGCGCCGTTCTGGCTGAGGTCGGAGACGAAGGTGACGGCCCCGGTCTCGTCGGCCAGGCTCCTCAACTGCTCCACATTCACATCCGCCGCCGCGACCCGCCCGCCCCGCGCGGCAAATCCGATGGCGGTGGCGCGCCCAATGCCGGAGCCGGCACCGGTGATAAGCAGTGTCTTGCCGTCGAAGCGCATGGGTCCCTCCTGGTTTGGCGGGATGGTGGGCGGGCAGGCGCGCGTCGTCAACGCGGGCGGCAGGCCGCCGGCGGGTGTCTGTGAGTGCGGGCAGGCCAGCCAAGGGCGGCGCGTGGACGCGGCGGCTCCGGCCGCGGCGGCGCGTTGGCAATGAAGGGCTGCGCGCGCGGCGGCGGCCCGAAATCGGGCGAGACGGTGCGCCGTCCGGAGGGCGGAAGAGTGACCACCGGGCGCGCGGATACCGCCGCAGCCGCGCGGGCCGGCCGGGCGGCAGAGCGCACGCGAGCGCGGCCTGGCGTCGCGCTCGCAGGTGCATCAGCAGTGGCGCCCGGGGCAGGCTGGGGCGCGGGAACGGGTGGAAGGGCGGCGAGGCCGCGCATCAGGCGGATGAAATCCTGCCCCATCGCAAGCAGCGCCGCCCGCATCTCCCGCCCGCCCGGCCAGATGCGCCACCACCAGCCCTTCGCGAGCACCGCCAGCAACGCGGCAAACACGTCCGCGAGGAGGATCGCGGGATGCGCCTCACTCTGGGCCGGCTCGGGGAGGTGGGTGGCGGGGTTGCTCATGGCGTATTTATAACTCATGAGTTAGTCTGACGCAAGGGAAAAATTACCCCTGCACGTAATTTTTCCGCTCCCCTTGTCCGAAGGGGCCGGAAGAAAGCGCTTCTTTTTGAAAAAAGAAGCAAAAACTTTTTATCCTTTGGCTTCGCCCTTGCCGGGGAGAGTGCGGAGCCAGGGGGCAAAAGTTTTTTGGTTCTTTTTTTCAAAAAAGAACCGCTTCCTTTCGCTCACCCGATCACCGCGAGAACCGCCTTTGCCAGCGCGATCTTGTCCTCCAGCGTCGTCATCAGCGTCTGCGCCACGCTTGTCCGCTGTGGCACCACGGCGCCGGCATCGGCGTGATCCAGCATGTAGTGGGTCAGCAGCGCCCCGTAGCGGGCGGCGACGCCGGCGGCGCTGACTTCGAGGCCGAGTTCCGCCATCATCTTCGCCGTCGGCCCCTTCACTGCTTTGCCGCCGATGATCGGCGATACGGCGATCACCGGGACACCGCAGTGTGCGATGGCGTCGCGCATGCCGGGTACGGCGAGGATCGGCTCGACGGAGATGAAGGGGTTGGACGGGCAGATCACCACTGCCTTCAGGCGCGGGCTGGCGAGCGCCGCCAGGGCGTCGGGGTGCGGGGTGGCGGCTTCGGCGCCGTGGAAGGCGATGGCGTCGATGACGGGGCGGCATTGTTGGCCGACGAAGTAGTCCTGGAAATCGAGCCAGCCGGTCTCCGCGCGGACACGGGTGCGGACGGGGTCGTTGCTCATCGGCAGGATGCGCGGGCCGATGCCCCAGTGCCGTGCGACGTCGTCGGTGATCGCCGACAGCGTCTCGCCGGCGCGCAGGCGGCGGGTACGTTCGACATGCAGCGCGAGGTCGCGATCGCCGAGGCGGAACCAGGTCGGCCCGCCGATAGTGGCGAGCGTTTCCATGAAGGACCACGTCTCGTCGCGGCGGCCCCAGCCCAACGTCGTGTTGTCGAGCCCGGCCAGCGTATAGGTGAGGGTGTCGATATCGGGGGAGATGGAGAGGCCGAGATGCTCGAAATCATCGCCGGTATTGGCGATGATCACGAGGTTTTCCGGCGCCAGCACGTGGGAGAGGCCGAGCGCCAGCTTGGCGCCGCCGATGCCGCCGGAAAGGGCGACGACGAGGTCGCGGCTCATCGGAACAAATCCTCGGCGGGCGGGCGCACCAGATCGGCCGCCGTGCCCTCGGGGGCGGTCCAGGCGAGGCCGCGCACCAGCACGGCCGGGCGGCCCTCGGCGGCCTGGCCCATCAGCAGCGAGGCGGCGGCCGCCACCTCGTCGGCATAGCCGATGATGGAAACTTCGAGGATGCGGCCGAACAAATCGGGCTTGCCGCGCAGGTCGATCAGGCCGGGCAGCCCCGCCGCCCCGATGGCAATGCCGGCGGTCCCCCGCCGCCAGGCGCGACCGAAACTGTCATTGATCACCACCCCCAGGCGCACGCCGAAGCGCGCGGAGAGGGCGGCGCGCAGGCGCTCAGCGGAGGCATCGGGGTCTTCGGGGAGGAGGAGCAGCCGGCCGCCGCCCTCGTGGTTCACGTTGGACTGGTCGATGCCGGCATTGGCCATCACCCAGCCGCGCTTGTGCTCGACGATGATGAGGTTGGGCCGCGCGCGCACCACGCGGGCGGCCTCGCCGAGGATCACCTCGACCACCCGCGGGTCCTTGCCGACCTCGGCCGCGAGCGCTTCGGCACGCGGCGAGGGGGTGACGGAGGCGATCTCGACGATGCGCCCCTCCGCCTTGCTGACGATTTTCTGCGCCACCACCAGCACGTCGCCATCCCCGGGCGGGTCGGCCGCCATGGCATCGCCGAGAATTCCGGCCAGATCATCGCCAGGGGCGAACATCGGCAGGCCCGCGAGGGCGGTCAGGCGCAGTTCCGTCATGGGCTCAGCCGAACTTCTTGCGCAGGCGGGGCATCACGTGCTCGGCGTAGAGCCGCATGAAGCGCGCCTGGTCGGGGCCGGGGGCGTGGAAGACGAGGTGGTTGAAGCCGAGCCCGACATAGGTGCCGATGCGCTCGACATGCTCCTCCGGGTCGTCCGAGACGATCCAGCGGCTGGCGGCGCGCTCGATCGGCAGCGCGTCGGCGAGGCGCTCCATCTCGGCCGGGTCCTCGACGGTCATCTTCTCCTCCGGCGTCAGCGCCAGCGCCGCCCAGTGGCGGGTGTTCTCCAGCGCCGCGGCCTTGTCGGTGTCGAAGGAGACCTTCACCTCGATCATCATGTCGTAGTCGGTCACACCCAGCTTGCTCTCGGCACGGCCGGCGGCGACGTTGGGCAGCAGCGTGTCGGTATAAAGGGCGGGGTTCTTGCCGGAGGTGCAGATGAAGCCCTCGGCCATGCGCCCGGCATATTTCGCCACCATGGCGCCGGCGGCTGCGACGTAGATCGGCACCATCTGCTCGGGCTTGTCGTAGATGGTGGCGTTCTCGGTGCGGTAGTACTGGCCCTCGAAGGTGAGGCGTTCCTCCGACCACAGCCGGCGCATCAGGGTGACGCTTTCGCGCATGCGGGCGTAGCGTTCCTTGAACTCCGGCCAGGGCTGCCCCGTCGAGGGCACCTCGTTCAGCCCCTCCCCGGTGCCGATGCCGAGCACCACGCGCCCGGGGAACATGGAGCCCAGCGTGCCGAACGCCTGGGCGACGATGGAGGGGTGGTAGCGGAAGGTCGGCGTCAGCACCGAGGTGCCCATCACCACCCGCTCGGTCCGCGCGCCGAGGGCGCCGAGCCAGGCGAGCGAGAACGGGGCGTGGCCGTCGGTGTGTTTCCAGGGCTGGAAATGGTCGGAGATGAACACGCTGTCGAACCCGCTCTGCTCGGCGAGGATGCCGTATTCCATGAGCTGGCGGGGGGCGAATTGTTCGGCGGAGGCCTTGTAACCGAGCTTGAGCACGTTGGTGTCCCCTATGGCGTTGGGCAGAGGTTAGCCGCCCGCGGCGGGGGTGTCACGGTGCAGGTGCGGCGGCCGCGCCCTTGACCGCGGGCCGCGGTTCGGCAACAGAGACGGCCCCTCTTCATCGGCATCGGACCTTCCCCATGCAGCGCATCTTCTCGGGCATCCAGCCCTCCGGCATCCCGCATCTCGGCAACTACCTCGGCGCCGTGCGGAACTGGGTGGCGTTGCAGGCGAGCCATGAGTGCCTTTATTGCGTGGTCGACCTGCACGCCATCACCGTCTGGCAGGACCCCAAGGCCCTCGCGCAGCAAACACGCGAACTCGCGGCCTCCCTGCTCGCCTGCGGCATCGACCCCAAGGCGCATATCCTGTTCAACCAATCCGCCGTGCACGCCCATTTGCGGCTGGCCTGGATCTTCAACTGCGTCGCCCGCATGGGCTGGCTGAACCGCATGACGCAGTTCAAGGAGAAGGCCGGCAAGGACCAGGAAGGCGTCTCGACCGGGCTGTTCACCTACCCGAACCTGATGGCCGCCGACATCCTGGTCTACCACGCCACCCGCGTGCCGGTCGGCGATGACCAGCGGCAGCATCTCGAACTCGCCAACGACATCGCCCAGAAGTTCAACCACGACTACGGGGTGGATTTCTTCCCGCTGATCGAGCCGATGATCATGGGGCCGGCGGCGCGCGTGATGAGCCTGCGCGACGGCACCAAGAAGATGAGCAAGTCCGACGCCTCGGCCCAGGCGGTCATCAACATGACCGACAGCTCCGACGAGATCGCCCAGAAGATCAAGCGCGCCAAGACCGATCCCGAGCCGCTGCCCGAAACGATCGAGGGGCTGGAGGGGCGGCCAGAGGCGCGCAACCTGGTGGGCATCTATGCGGCGCTGACCGATACCGACCATGCCGCCGTGCTGCGCGAGCATGGCGGCAAGGGATTCGGCGCCTTCAAGCCGGCGCTCACCGAGCTCGTGGTGAGCAAGCTCGCCCCGATTGCCGCCGAGACCAACCGCCTGTTGGCCGATCCCGCGACAATCGAGGCGATCCTGCGCGACGGGGCGCGGCGCGCCGAGGCGCTGGCGGTGCCGATCGTCGAGGAGGCGGAGCGTCTGGTGGGCTTCCTGAAGGTGTAAATCCGCGGCGGCCTATTTCCGCGGGATCATATCCGACAGGTCGGTGCCGTTCACCGTCACCTTGTGGTCGGCGTATTCGATCCGCCATACAGTCTCATTGCCCGACGCCTCGCCGAGGCCCTTCAGCATCAGCAGCACTGGCGCGGCGGCCGCGGCCTCGGGCACCTGGCGCAGGGTGCGCAGCAGGGCGTCGAGCCCGGTCATGCGCAGTTCCAGTTCGCCGCTCATATCGTCGGCCGCGGCGATGTTGAACTCGCCGGAGCCGCGCAGGCGGGCGATGCCGACGTCGATGTCGAGGTCATCGAGCGCGATCACCGCGGGGTTGTCGGCCAGCAGCGCCATCGCGTCGCCGGCGAGGTCGGCGTCGCTGCTGCCGGCGCTGTCGATGGCGCGGCCGAGCAGGGCGAGCACTTCGGATTTCGGCAATCCGGTGAGGCGCGGCGCGATGGCGATCCGCCGCGGCATGAGTTGGCGGATCGGTCCTTGCGGCAGCAGTGCCGTGGTCAGCCCGGCGAGTTCCAGCCGCAGGGCGACTTCCGCCTTGCCGCCGGGCGCCGCCATGCGGGTGGCGAGGCTGATCTTGTCGAGTTGTCCGCTGCCGCCATCGGTGGCCACCGTCAGGCCCGACCAGGTCTGCTCGGTCTCGAGCCGAATAAACAATCCTCCGAGGCTGTCCAGCACACTGTGCATCAGTTTGCGCTGCCCCGCGGTCGGCCCCCGCGCGCTATCCCGGGTGGCGATCACATCGCCCACCAGCGCCGCGATGGCGCGGATCGCGGAGGCGGTGTTGGCCGGGCTGACCCCGACCCCCTTGGTGGTGGCCGTCACCTCGCGCGCGGCGAGGCGGAGCGCCTGCCCGTCGGGCAGGGTCTGCTCCATGGTGTAGCCGCTGATCCGCATCCGGTCCGCGGTATCGATCTGCCCTTCGCCCGCCGGCTCCCAGGTGCCGGCGTACTCCACTGTCGCCATGCGCGTGCTGCTCGGGCCTTGCGGGCTGGCGATTTCCTCCACCACGTCGGCATAGCGCCCTTCGAACCGCGAGGGGGTGCGCAGTGAGGGGTCGAACTCGCCGCGCGCCTGCTGCGTGCCGATCGACATGGCGAACAGCTTCTTGTCGTTCTGCGCCACCGTCAGCGCGGTGGGCAGGCGCAGATCGTCGAGCGACCAGCGCCCGCCGGATTGCGGCCGCAGGAGGGCGGCGACGGCGATCTCCGGGGTGATGCTCAGTCCGGGCAGCGCCACCATGCCGATTTCGAGCCGGAAGCCCTCGCCCGACGGTTGCACCCGCACCGGCACGGCGGCGGGGTCGACCAGCGGGGCCAGCAGCCCGGCGACCCACGCGCGCAGATCGCGCTCGACGATGGCCGCGTCCTGTGCCGTCACCGCCGACTGCGCCGGCGCCTGCATCGGTGCGGCGAGTGCCACCGCCAGCCCAACCCCAGCCATCCAGGCCCACTTGCCCCGCATGTCGCTTCTCCTGATCGCGTGGCGCCTTGTAGCGCGATTGCACCGATAGCGGCAGCCGATGCAACGGAGATGTGATGCCGGCGCGCGAGGGGCTCGCCAGACTGGCCGGGGATGCCATATGTGCATCGCAACATGGACCGGAGGGGACATCCCCGCCGGCGCTGCCCCGGGGTAAACCGATGCGTCTTGCCGTTCCGCTGCTGCTCTGCATGCTCGCCGCCCTGCCGGCCGCGGCCCAGTTCGGCCCGCCCGGCCCGCCGATGGTGGGGGTGCTGACCGTGCAGCGGCGCGCGGTGACCGAGACGCAGGATTTCGTTGGCCGCGTGCAAGCCACCGACAAGGTGGACATCGTGGCCCGCATCACCGCCACCATCATGGAGCGCAGTTTCGCCGAGGGCACCGAGGTGGCGCAGGGGGACCTGCTCTACCGGCTGGAGCGCGCGCCCTTCGAGGCCGACCTCGCGGCGAAACAGGCCGCCGTCGCGCAGGTCTCGGCGCTGCTGAAGAACGCCGTGCTGACAACCAACCGCGCCCAGGCGCTGCTCTCCACCCCCTCCGGCCAGCGCGCCCACTACGACGACACGGTGGCGCAGCAGGCGAGCCTCGAGGCGCAGCTGCTGGCGGCCAGGGCGCAGGTGAGGGTCGCGGAGATCAACCTCGGCTATACCGACATCCGCGCCCCCCTCGCCGGCAAGATCGGCCGTTCGACGCTCGCCGCCGGCAACGTGGTAACGCCCGCCTCCGGCCCCCTGGCCAGCATCGTCAGCCAGGACCCGATGTACGTGCTGTTCCCGGTGCCGACCCGCACCGCCAATGAGCTGCGCGACCGCTATGCCGCGCAGGGCGGTTTCGCGGCCGTCGCCGTGCGGCTGCGGCTGCCGGATGGCAAGGCCTATGGGCCGACCGGGCGGATCGACTACGCCGACCCCTCCGTCACCCCCGGCACCGATACCATGATGCTGCGCGCCCGGGTGCCCAACCCGCTGCGCGCCGGCGCCAAGCCCGGCGAGCCCGGCAACCGGGACCTGGTGGACGGCGCCTTCGTCACCGTTGCCGTCGAGGGTATCGCGCCGATCCAGGCCGTCGCCATCCCGCGCGCCGCCGTCGGGCAGGACCAGCAGGGCGCCTTCGTCTACGCGGTGGACGAGGCCAAGAAGGTGCAGCTTCGCCGCGTGCAGCTCGGCGCGCCGCAGGGCACGCTGGTGCTGGTGGCCGGCGGGCTCAAGGAAGGCGAGACCATCGTGGTCGACGGCCTGCAGCGCATCCGCCCGGGCATCGAGGTGAACCCGATCCCGGCCGGCGGCCCCCCGCCGGGCGCACCAGCCCCCGCACCCGCCCCGAAGCCGGCCGGCTGAACCGATGTTCTCTGCCATTTTCATCGACCGGCCGCGGCTGGCGATCGTCATCGCCATCGTCACCACCATGGCCGGGCTGATCGGCATGCTGCGCATCCCCGTCGCGCAGTTCCCCGATATCGTGCCGCCGCAGGTGCAGGTCAGCACCCGCTACCCCGGCGCCGCCGCCGCCGTGGTGGAGGCCACCGTGGCCCAGCCGCTGGAGGCGCAGGTCAACGGCGTCGACCAGATGCTCTACATGAAGTCCAACAGCTCCAACGATGGCAGCTACGGGCTCACCGTCACCTTCGCCCCCGGCACCAACCCCGACATCGCGACGGTGAACGTCAACAACCGCGTGCAGGCCGCTCTCGCCCGCCTGCCGCCCGAGGTGCAGCGCAGCGGGCTCACCGTGCAAAAGCGCTCCTCGGCGATTCTCTCCTTCCTGCAGTTCTACAGCGAGCCCGATGCCAACGGGGCGCCGAAGCAGACCCCGCTATTCATCAGCAACTACGTCACCATCAACGTGCTCGACGCCATCTCCCGCGTTCAGGGCGTCGGCCAGGCCTTCGTGTTCGGCGCGCTCGACTATTCGATGCGCATCTGGCTCGACACCGAGCGCATGATCCAGCTTGGCCTCGCGCCGTCCGACGTCATCGCCGGCATCCAGGCGCAGAACGTCCAGGCCGCGGTCGGCCGCCTCGGCGCCAAGCCCACGCTCGATACCCAGCAGATCCAGATCAACCTGCAAACCAAGGGCCGCCTGTCGAGCCCCGACGAGTTCGGCGCCATCATCTTGCGCGCCAATGCCGACGGCTCGGTGCTGCGGGTGCGCGATGTCGCCCGCGTCGAACTCGGTGCCGCCAGCCAGGACACCGAGAGCCGGCTGAACGGCAACCCCGCCATCTCCATCGGCATCTTCCTCGCCCCCGGCGCCAACGCGGTGGAAACCTCCAAGCGCGTCGCCACCACGCTCGACAAGCTGGCCGCCCGCTTCCCCGAGGGCATGAAGAAGATCGTCTTCTACGACAGCTCCAACTTCGTCTCCGACACCATCCGCGAGGTGATCAAGACCCTCGGCGAGGCCTTCATCCTCGTCGTCATCGTGGTCTTTCTCTTCCTCGGCAATCTGCGCGCCACCATCATCCCCATCGTCGCCGTGCCGGTCAGCCTGATCGGCACCTTCGCGGTGCTGCTGGTGATCGGCTTCACCGCCAACACCGTCACCCTGCTGGCGATGGTGCTGGCGATCGGCATTGTCGTCGATGACGCCATAGTGGTGGTGGAGAACGTCGAGCGCGTGCTGGAGGACGAGCCGCATCTCTCGCCACGCGAGGCGGCGAAAAAGGCGATGACGCAGATCACCGGCCCGATCATCGCGATTTCGCTGGTGCTGCTCTCGGTGTTCGTCCCGATCGGCTTCATTCCCGGCCTCTCCGGCCAGTTGTTCCGCCAGTTCGCGGTGACCATCAGCGTCGGCATGGTGATCTCGGCGATCAACGCGCTGACCCTGTCGCCGGCGCTATGCGGCGTCTTCCTCCGCCATACCGACAAGAGCCGCGGCATCATGGGCCGCGTGCTGCGCGGCATCGACGGCACGCGGGACGCCTACGCAGGCGGCGTGCGCCGCCTGGTGCGGGTCGCCGTGCTGGCGATTCCGCTGATCGGCGCCTTCGGTGCCGGCATCTGGGGCATGTCGCTGATCACCCCGGGCGGCTTCCTGCCGGAGGAGGACCAGGGCGCCTTCTTCATCCCCGTCCAGCTGCCCGATGGCGCCTCGGTGGCGCGCACTCGCGCGGTGGTTGCGCAGATCGAGGGGCTGCTGAAGCAGATCCCGCAGGTCGAGAAGACGCTGGCCATCGTCGGCTTCTCCTTTCTCGACAGTTCCGCCCAAAGCAATGCCGCCTTCATGGTGGTCGGCCTGAAACCCTTTGCCGACCGCGCCACCGCGGCCGACAGTGTGCAGGCGGTGATCGGCCGGGTGTTCGGCGGGCTGCAATCGGTGCGCGGCGCCATCGCCTTCCCGCTCAACCTGCCCCCGATCATCGGCCTGTCCACCGGCGGCGGCTTCACCTACCAGATGCAGAACCTCGAGGGGCGCGAGCCCACCGAAATGGCCAGCGTGCTCGGCGGCCTGATGGGCGCCGCCAATTCCGACCCGCGACTGACCCGGGTGTTCTCCACCTTCTCCGCCACCACGCCGATGCTGTTCCTCGATATCGACCGCGACAAGGCGCAGGCACTGGGGCTCGCGATGAGCGACGTGTTCAACGTGCTCCAGGCGACGCTCGGCGGCATCTACGTCAATGATTTCAACCTGTTCGGCCGCACCTGGCAGGTGAACGTGCAGGGCGAGGCGGCCTATCGCACGGATATCGAGTCGATCTGGAAAATCCACGTGCGCAACCGCCAGGGCGGCATGGTGCCGCTGCGCGCCATCGCCGATATCCGCATCGTGCTCGGGCCGCAGACCATCAGCCGCTACAACAACTACCGCACCATCACCCTGCTCGGCTCGCCCCGCCCCGGCATGTCCTCGGGCGACGCGTTGCTGGCGATGGAGGATGTCTCCACCCGTGCGCTGCCCGCCGGCTACGACTATGAATGGACCGACACCTCCTACCAGGAGAAACTCGCCGCCGGACAGACCGGCCCGATCCTCGCCCTCGCCGTGCTGTTCGCCTACCTCTTCCTCGTCGGGCTCTACGAAAGCTGGGTGATCCCCATCCCCGTGCTGCTCTCGGTCGCGGTCGGCGTGTTCGGCTCCTATGCCGGGCTATGGCTGACCGGCAAACCGCTCGACCTCTACGGCCAGATCGGCCTCGTCGTGCTGATCGCCCTCGCCGCCAAAAACGGCATCCTGATCGTCGAATTCGCCAAGGAACAGCGTGAGAAGGGGGTGGCGATCCGCGAGGCCGCGGTGCTCGGCGCCCGCATGCGGTTCCGCGCTGTCATGATGACCTCGATCGCCTTCGTGCTCGGCCTGGTCCCCCTGGTCACCGCGCAAGGTGCCGCGATGCTGTCCCGCCGCTCGGTCGGCCTGCCGGTATTCGCCGGCATGATCGCGGCCAGCGCCATCGGCATCTTCCTCATCCCGATGCTCTACGTCACCTTCCAGTCCCTGCGCGAATGGTCGGGCCGGCGGAAGACGACGGCGCCGCACTGAACCCGCGCGGAGCCGGGATGGTCGCCACATCAGCCTATGCCGACTTCCTGCGCGACCAGTTGGCGCCGCTTGGCCACATCGCGATCCGCCGCATGTTCGGCAAGTCGGGCGTGTTCTGCGACGGGGTGATGCTCGGCATGGTCAGCGACAACACACTCTATTTCCGCGTCGATGACCTCAATCGCGACGCCTTCGCGGAGGCTGCCGCCGAGCCGCCGCTGAACTACGCCAAGCAGGGCAGGTCGATCGACCTTGCCTTCTGGCGCGCGCCGGATCGGCTGTTCGATGCGCCCGACGATCTGCTGGCCTGGGCCCGCCTCGCCTTGGCCGCCGCGCGACGGGTTGCGGCGGGCCGGCCGTCACGCGCTATCAGAAATAGGCGCGTTTGAAGAAGGTCACCGTCATCACCACGGTGATCCCGATGATCACCTTGCGCGTCACCGCCGCCGGCAGCATCTGGCCGACGCGGGCGCCGAAATAGCCGCCGACGAGGCCGCCGAGCAGCAGGGCGATCGTCTCGGGCCACCACACCTTGCCGGCCAGCACGAAGGCGACCACCGCGATGCCGTTCATCGCGCTCACGATGACGGTGCGGCTGGGGTTGAGCTGCTTGAGGTCCGCGCCGTCGAGCAGGGACCAGGCGGCCAGCATCATGATCCCCACCGCGCCACCGAAATAGCCGCCGTAGACGCCGAGCGCGAACTGCACCGGCAGCAGCGCCAACGGTCCGAGCCGCAGCCGGCTCCGCAGCCAGGCGCCGAAATCGCGGCCGAACGCGAAGGTGATGGTCGCGACCAGCAGCAGCCAGGGGATCACCCCGTCGAAGGTGGCAACCGGCGTCACCAGCAACAGCACGGCACCCACCAGCCCGCCGGCCACGCTCACCCCCAGCAGCACCGCAAAACGCACGCCCCCAAGATCGCGCAGCCCCTCCGGCGCCGGCCCGCGCAGATAGGTCGCGGCACTGGCCAGCGTGCCGGGCACCAGCGCGACCGTGGAGGAGGCGTTGGCGATCACCGAGGGCAGGCCGACGAATACCATCGCGGGGAAGCTGACGAACGAACCGCCGCCGGCAATCGCGTTCATTCCCCCCGCCATCACTCCGGCGGCGAACAGGACCAGGAATGTGCTCAGCATCGCCGTTCCCCACAATTTCCGGACCAGGCTACCAAGCGACACCGCGCCGCGCCAAATCGGGCGGCATTGGTGTGCGATTGCGAATTCCACCTGCCGGTCAACCTCCTGGTAACCAGCATGCCGCAGGTTCGTTGCATGGGGCGGCTATTTGCCCCGGACACAGCAAGCATCGGGGCAACCGTGCGACAGAATTTGCGCGATGGCGAGGTCCAGGTTCCCGGCCGGCACGGATTGCCGGAGACGATCGCACGGGTGATCCGGCGCTTCAACCGCCTTGCAACCCACAGTGCCAGCGGTTCCGGCGCGACGACGATCCTTCGGCAACCGCACAAGGCGGCGTTGCTGCGAATGAACGCGCGATTTGCCGCCGCGATCGACAATCTTGCACAGGGCCTGGTGATCCTCGACCGCGATCATCGGCTGATCGTCAACAACCGCCGGCTTTACGATTTCTATCCGGTCTCCGGCCCCCCCTTCGCAATGGGCACGCAACTACGCGATATCATCGCCCGCAATGTCGCCAACGGGCACCACCCGGACTGCACGGCCGAGCAGCTCTATTGCGATATGCGGGCGCGGCTCGACCTGGGGGTGAGGTTCTCCTTCCGGCACGCTTTGCCCAGCGGACTGCTCATCCAGGCGCAATGGCAACGCTTGCCGGATTTGAGCTGGGTCGGCACCTACGAGGATATCACCGAACAGCAGCAATCCAGCGCCCGCATCGCCCATATGACGCGCCATGACGGATTGACCGACCTGGTCAACCGCGACGGGTTTTGCGAAGCCATCACCCGTGCCGCCGCCCGCACCCGCCGCGGTGATGCCTTCGCCGTGCTCGCCGTGCGGCTCGACCGTTTCACGAAGATCACCGACACGCTCGGCCACGGTATCGGCAATGCCCTGCTGCGCGAGGCGGCCTCTCGTCTGTGCCGCTCGGTCCGCGAGGCCGACGAGGTCGGCCGGCTCGGGGGGGAAGAATTCGCGATCCTGCAGACAGCGGCGGAGCCACCGGATGGGGCCGAATCCCTTGCCCGACGAATCATCGAGGTGTTGTCGCTGCCTTTCACGATCGAGGGCAATGAGGTGTCGGTTGGAGTCACCGTCGGCATCGCCATGGGCGACACCGCCATGATCGAGCCCGAGGCGATCCTGCGCAGCGCCGCCCTTGCCCTTGCCGAGGCGCGTGCCGATTTCGACCGGCCGAACTGCCGCGGTGGCTATCGCGTCTTCGCCGCCGCCATGGGCGAGGCCGCCACTGCGCGGCGCGCCATCGAGGCCGATTTGCGCCATGCACTCGATCGCAACGAACTCGTGCTGTTCTACCAACCGCTGGTCAATATCGGCGAGCGCAGGGTCAGCGGATTCGAGGCCCTGCTGCGCTGGCGCCATCCGGTGAAGGGGCTGATCCCGCCAGACGCTTTCATCCCGCTGGCCGAGGAGACCGGCCTTATCGTGCCGATCGGCGAATGGGTTCTGCGTACCGCGTGCGCCGAGGCGATGGGGTGGGATGTGGCGGATGGCGGTACCTCGCTGCGCGTTGCGGTCAATCTCTCGGCGGTGCAGTTTGCGAGCCCCGGCCTCGTCGAAATCGTCGAGGATGCACTCGCCTGGAGCGGCCTGCCCGGCGAACGGCTGGAGCTCGAGGTGACCGAGAGCGTGCTGCTGCAGGACAATACCGCCACGCTTGAAACCCTGCACCGGCTGCGCAGCCTCGGTGCCCGCATCTCGATGGATGATTTCGGGACCGGCTATTCCTCGCTGAGCTACCTGCGCAGCTTCCCATTCGACAAGATCAAGAGCGACAAATCCTTCGTCCAGGGGCTCACCCAGTCGGGCGAGAGCGATGCGATCGTGCGCGCTATCGCCGGGCTCGGCATCTCCCTCGGCATCGCCACTACCGCCGAAGGGGTCGAGACCTTCGCGCAGCTCCAATGCCTGATCGCCGATGGCTGCACCGAGGTGCAGGGCTATTTCTTCAGCCCGCCCCGCCCGGCCGCCGAGGTGCCGGGGCTGATCCTCTCTACCCCGGCCAGGCAGGTGGCGTGATCATCCGCGGCGCCGCTCCAGAGCCTCCGCCAGCAGGCACAGAATCTCGAACAGCAGCGAGGCGCCATTGAAGGCGGTCAAGGTGCCGGGATCGAAGCCGGGTGCCACTTCGACGAGGTCCCCGCCGACGAAATCGAGCCCGCGCAGGCCGCGCAGCAGGCGCAGCGCCTCGATCGCCTGGATGCCGCCGGCCTCCGGCGTGCCGGTGCCAGGTGCCTGCGCGGGATCGAGGCTGTCGATGTCATAGGTGAGGTAAACCGGCCCCTCACCCACCACGCGGCGCGCCTCGGCGGCCGCGAAAGCCCAGCCGCGGTCATGGAACTCCTCCATGTCGAGAATGCGCATGCCGGAGTCGCGGCTGAACCCCCACATATCGGGATCGTTGGTGGTCCCGCGAATGCCGATCTGGATGGTGCGTTTCGGGTCGACCAGCCCCTCCTCGACGGCGCGGCGGAACGGCGCGCCGTGATGGAAACGGGAGCCGAGATAATCGTCCCCGGTATCGCAATGGGCGTCGACATGGATCAGCCCGACCGGCCGGCGCGCGGCGACGGCGCGCAGGATCGGCCACGAAATCGAGTGATCGCCACCGACCGAAAGCGGCACCACCCCGGCCGCGACCACCGTGCGCAGGAAGGCCTCGATCTCGCCGAGCGCGCCCGTTAGTTCGAAGGGCTGCTCGATCCAGCAATCCCCGAGATCGCGCACCCGCGCCGCCTCGAAAGGTTTCACTCCGGTCACCGCGTTATATCGGCGCAGCAGACTGCTCTGCTCACGCACCGCCCGCGGCCCGTGGCGGGCGCCGGATCGGTTGGTAACCCCGCCATCGAACGGCACGCCGATGATGCCGATATCGACATCGGCGAGGGTCTCGGTATGGGCGGCGCGAAAAAAGGTCGATATCCCCGTATAGCGCGGCCGTGCCTGGGGGTCGGCGAGGTCGGGGTAGCGGATGGGGGGCTTGATCGGCGTCACGTCGAGGTCTCCTGGATGGGGTGGCGCCGCAGGATGTAGAGCATCAGCACCATGCTCGGCAGGGCGGCGAACATGGCGATGGCGTAGAACGCCGTCCAGCCGAGGGCGGCGGCCGCGAAGCCGGACAGCCCGCCGACGGTGTGCGACGCAAGTGCTGCCACCGAGGACAGCAGCGCGTATTGCGTTGCGGTGAAGCGGACGGCGCACAGGCTCGACAGAAAGGCCACGAAAGCGGCGACCGCCATGGACTGCACGAAGGCTTCGGCGAGCACGGTGGCGTAGAGAATGGGCAGGCTCCCCGGCGAGACGGTGAGCACCACGTACATCGACATGAAGCCCATCTGCGTGAAGCCCGTGGCGATGAGGGCCCGGCGCAAGCCGAGCCGGGCGACGATCAACCCGCCGGCGGCGTAGCCCAGCATGGTCGCCGCCAGGGCCAGCGGGCCGGTGGCAAGTGCCACGGTGGCGCGATCGAAGCCGAGATGGCGATAGAGCGGGGCCAGCATTTTTCCCGCCAGCGCCTCATCGAGATAGAAGAACGCGACATAGGCGAGGATCGGCCAGGCGCCCGGGCGGGTCAGGAAATCGCGGAACGGCCCGGTGATCGCGGCAGAAATCCGTGTCGCGAGCGCTGCCCCGGCGGGCGTGGCGGCCGGCGGCGGCGGCTCCGGGGCAAGGAGGGTGACGAGGGGCGCGACGGCGAGAAGCCCGGCGACCACCAGGAGTGCCGCCGACCAGCCGACATGGGTCGCGCTCCAGATCACCCCGGCGCCGGAGGTCAGCATGGCGGCACGGTAGCCGATGACGTAGGCGGCGAGGGCGGGGCCCTGGGATTCGACAGGAAAGGTCTCGATCCGCCAGGCGTCGATCGCGATGTCCTGGCTGGCGGACAGGAAGGCGACGAGGGCCGCGCACAGGAAGGTCGGCAGCGGGTGCGCGTGCGGCGACGTGAAGGCGAGGGCGGCGATCGAGAGGGCGAGAAGCGGCTGGATGATGGCGAGCCAGCCGCGCCGGCGGCCGAGGCGGCGCAACGGTGCCGCCTGATCGAGCAGCGGCGACCACAGGAACTTCAGGCTATAGGCGAGGCCGATATTGGCGGTCAGCCCGATCGCCTGCAGCGACACGCCGCCCTCGGCCAGCCACTGGGTCAGCGTGAACCCGGACAATGGCAGCGGCAGCCCGGCGAAGAACCCGAACGCCGCCATCACGGCGAGCCGGCGGTCGGCGAAGAGGCGGCGGGCGGAGAGCGGTTCGGGCATCGGTCATTCCAGCGGGGCGGGTTCGATATAGCCTGCCCTCACGGCTTCGTCGCCGGCGGTGTGCCGTGCATCGCGTGCCCGGCATGCATGTCCTGCGACGGCCCCGCCGCGCCGGCGGCCTCCACCTTCACCGTCATTGGCGCGGCCTGGGCGAAGGTGATCGTGGAGGTGAAGTAGGTCGAGGCCGTGCCTTGTCGCGTGGCGCGCAAGGCCGGGGCCGCGCCGTGCCCAGGCGGCTTGCGGTCGATCAGACCATCGGGACCGGCGGCATTGAACTTCATCACCCAGTCGCGCACGATCTGCAGCGTAACGCCACCGATCCGAGCCGCTTCGGTGCGTGTCGCACCATCATAGACCGCCGCAAGCGCCAGCAGACGACGCGCCTGCGCCGCCGGCGCGGCGGGTTCCGATTCAAGGTGAGGGTGGGAGCGCCCTTTGAGATTGATGGTCTATCGTCTGTTGAGTTGAAGGGCCTTGTGGTCAAGCTGCCCGGGGACGTGGCTGCGCTGACCCTCAGCGAACGCGACATCTGCACGAAGTTCATCACACCGTCCTAGCCGCGGGCGATCGCATCCTCGGCGAGGGAGTTGTCAACGATGACCTCGAAAGGGATGTCGCGGTCGAGTGCGCCCCCGGAGCGCATAGCTGCCTGAAGGCGGGCCAGGCCCTCCGGTCGGGTGCGCGGGTCGGTCGCGTAGAGCCCGAGGGCACGGTACCGGTCGATCGCGGCGGCGAAGAGCGGAGCCGGGAGGTCGGGGAAGAAGGAGCCGACGGCGCGGGCCACCTCGGTGCCTGGGGTGACTGCGATCCAGCGAAGGACACGGTACATTGCCCGCACCATGGCTGCCATCTCGTCGTGCCGCGTGACGAGCAGGCCGCGGCGGGTGACGAGGGTGGTGTAGGCGGTCAGACCGCGGCCAGCCGCGGCGTGCCAGAGGTGGAAGCCGGCCTGGAGCAGCTCTTCGGCATAGGGCTGGAAGAGCTGCACCGCGTCGAGCCGGCCATCGCGCAGGGCCGCGGCGTTCTCGGCCATCGTAGGGCCTTGTGTGCGCAAGACGGCAGCGGGGTCGCCGCCGTCGCGCCTGATGTCGTCCTGCAAGCAGAGCCAAGGCGTCGGTACTTCGGCGACAGTGCCGAGGCGCAGGCCGATCAGGTCGGACGGGCGGAAGGCCGGGCGCGGCGCGCGGCCGATGACGAAGAACGGGTCGCGCGCCACGACGTCGCAGAAGCAAACGACGTCCGAGGTCGGATCGGCGGCGTGGGCGAGCAGGACACGTAGCGGGCCCCCCCACATGACATCGATCCGTCCAGCCCGCA
Source organism: Alphaproteobacteria bacterium (assembly GCA_026400845.1). Classification (GTDB taxonomy): domain Bacteria; phylum Pseudomonadota; class Alphaproteobacteria; order Acetobacterales; family Acetobacteraceae; genus CAIYPH01. The sequence continues at coordinate 28,545 of JAPLOH010000103.1, read as the reverse complement.
GGTCGGCGGCGGTGCCTGCGGGATCTGCCGAAGGGCGCAGGTCCACCGCCACATTCTCGGCCGCATAGGCGCCGATGGCATGCGCGGCGTAGAAGGGGGTGTAGAACAGCGCACGGAAGTTCTCGGAGAGGACGATCATCGGGCGAATCTCGCGCGCACCGGGCTCAGCGCGCGGCAGCGTCGTCGCGCAGGACCTTCTGGATTTCGCCGCGCCCGGCGGTGGCCTGGGAGAAGCGGTTGCCGGTGATCATGCCGCCGTCGATCAGCAGGTCGATACCATTGACGAAGCTTGAGGCGTCACTGGCGAGGTAAAGGGCGCCGCGGGCGATGTCGTCGGGCATGCCGGCGCGGGGGATCGGCTGGGACTTGGCGAAGCGGGCGGTGAGCAGGTCGGTCTGGGCGTCGGCGACGTTGGGGTCGATGCCGATGCCCTTGCCGAAGATGCCGGTGACGATGGCGCCGGGGGAGAGGCTGTTGACCCGCACGCCGTATTCGCCGAGCTCGGCGGCGACGACCTTGGAGAAGTGGACCACCGCGGCCTTGGCGGCGCAGTAGGTTTGCGAGCCGGCGCCGGCGCGGAAGGCGGCGACGCTGCCGGTGTTGATGATACTGCCGGAGCGCTGGCGGATCATGATGGGCGCCGCGTATTTCATGCCGACGGCGACGCTGCGGACGAGCAGGGCCATCAGGGCGTCATATTCGACGATGTCGAGGTCGACGATGCTGCGGTGGGGAATGCCGGTGCCGGCGTTGTTGAAGAGCACGTCGAGCCGGCCGAAGCGGGCGGCGGTGCCCTCGATCAGGCTGCGGACCTGGTCGGCCTCGGCGACATCGGTTTGCACGAAACTGGCGGACTGGCCAATGCGGGTGGCGAGGTCGTGGCCAACGTCGGCGCGGCGGCCCGCGAGGACGACGGTGGCGCCCTCTTCGGCGAAGAGCTCAGCGGTGCGGGCACCGATGCCGCTGGTTGCACCGGTCACGATTGCCACTTTGCCGTCGAGCATGCCCATGGTCGCTGCCTCCTGTCTTGCGGCCAGCTTGGACCGGTTCGGGTGCTGGCTCAAGCGGCGACGGCGAGATGGCGTGGGCCCTTGCATGGCTCTACGTGGCACCCCATCGCGCTCGCAGGTCACCCGCATTGCGGCTTCGACGGGATCGCCACCAATGGCGGTTGCTCCGCTGTTCAGCATCGCCTGATGGCGCGATGCGTCTTCGTCCGTGTCTCCCATCGCGGCGACACGGGTGCTGCCACTCATGATGGTGTCAACTCATCGAGAACATTGGCCAGAAGCAGCGGCACGGCCTGGTCGCGCACGGCGCCCACGTCGAGGCGCTTGACCGCATCCGATCAATCGGACAGCGAGAATGGGCGACAGCGAGACTGGGCGCGTGTCACAGTCTAGGCGGGTTGGTACAACTCCGGACACCGGTGCCTTACCCCAGCAGCCGCAGCGCCGCCTCGACCATCGCCGAGTCCGGCCGGGCGAGGTCACCGGGGATGGTGAAGTGGTCATGCCCCGCCAGAACCCGCCACGCGCCGCCCCAGGCGCGCGCGAGGCGGCGGGACTGGTTGGCGTATTCGCCGCCCTCGGCGCCGCCGACCAAAGCGTGCAGGCGGCCGGGCGGGCGGGGCAAGGCGAGGGGGGAAAGGCGCCAGGCCTCGGCGCGGTCGAAGCGCACGCCATCGTTCACCGTGGTGTGGACGAGGGGCCGCAGGTCGAACAATCCGCTGATCGGCATTGCCGCCGGGACCAGCAGGGAGGCGAGCAGCATCGCGGCGAGATGCCCGCCGGCGGAATGGCCGATGGCGAGGTCTAGCCGGCCGTGGCGGGCGTGGAGAAAGCGGGCGGCGGCGCGCAATTGCCCGGTGAGGTCCGCGAGGCTCACCTGCGGGCAGAGATCATAGCTCGGCATCGCCACCGCCACGCCGTGCGCATTCAGCCCGGCGGCGAAGTGGGAGACGAAGCTGCGGTCGAGCCGCTGCCAGTAGCCGCCGTGGATGAACATCGCGAGCGGTCCGGTGCGCGCCGTGCCCGGCCAGAAGATGTCCATCGCCTGGCGCTCGGAGGGGCCGTAGGCGACGCCGAATTCGGCATGGTCATGCGCGGCGCGGAAGGCGCTGGCATCGCGCACCCAGGCGGCGGCGATCGCGCCGGCCTCGGGCACTTTCAGGGTGTTGTTGTATTCGGCTTCGAGAAACGGATCGATCATCACAGCCAACCCTTGCGCTTGAACCACACCCACGGGATGACCGCGCTGAGCAGCAGCAGCACCAGCGCATAGGGGTATCCCCAGGCCCAGTCGTATTCCGGCATGTTTTTGAAGTTCATGCCATACATGCCGGCGATCAGGGTCGGCGGGATGCCGATCACCGAGGCGACCGTCAGCAGCTTGAAGACGTTGTTCTGCTCGATGCCGATCAGCCCGATGGTGGCGTCGAGCAGGAACTGCACCTTGTTGACGAGATGGGTATCGTAGTCGACCAGCGAGGCCATGTCCTGCCGCGCGGTTTCCAGCCGGCGCAGCAGATCTGGCGACAGCCAGGCGGCGCGCATGCCGCTGACGTAGGGCAGGATCCGGCCGATGCCGAGCAGACCGTCGCGGATGCGGGACGCGAGATCACCCGCAGCGCCGATCCGCCGCAGCACGGCACGCAGGTCGGCGTCCTCGCTCGCCGGTCGGCGCCTGGCGGGGCTGTCGGCGTGGAACACACGGTTGGAAATAAGGTCGAGCTCGCCGCCCACGGTTTCCAGCACGTCGGCCATGCGGTCGATGATCGCTTCGGCGAGACCGACGAAGGCGGCCGGCCCATCGGCCACCGGGACCGCCGCCAGCCCTTCGGAGAACAGGCCGAAGGCGGTCAGCTGCTCAAAGCGCACGGTGATGAGGAAGCCCGGCGTCAGCACGAAGCCGACGGGGGTGGTGCCCGGCATCCGCGTCGCCACGGCGCGATAGACCTGGGGCGCGCTGAGGTAGAGCGCCTCGTCCATCACCCGCAAACGGCTGGAGGTCTCGATCTCGCTCAGCTCCTCGCGGCCGGGCACGTGCAGGCCGGTGGCATGTTCGACTTCGCGGATCTCCTGCGGCGTGGGGTCCAGCAGGTCGAACCACACCACCGCCGGGCGGCCCCCAGTTCCGGTGCCAGTTCCGGGGCCGGTGCCGGGGCCGGGGCCGGGATGGGCCATCAGCACGGCGGGCTAGCCGGCCGCCCGCGCGGCGTCCTTGGCCGCCATCATCGCTTTCAACTGCTCGGGGGTGAGGCGGACGATGTCGGCGTTCTGGTGGGCGTAGATGTCGAAGCCCTCGGTGCTGAGTTCCTCCAGCACGGTCCGCCCGGCCAGCACCTCGGCCTTCCAGACGGCATGGGCCGGTTCCATCGCCTTGAATTCCGGCATCACCTCGCGGGCGAACAGTTCCAGGCTGTCGCAAATGGCTTTGTGCGTGGTTTTTCCGGCCTGGTTGAGCAGGATCACCTGGTCGACATGGGCGTCGGCGAATTGGCGCAGCTTGCGGCGGATCGTGTCGGGCGAGCCGATCAGCCCGTTGCGCAGGGCCGCCTGCGCCTTGTCGGTCTGCCGCCAGGCCTGGTACTCGCCCCACAGGTCGGACTTCCCCGGCGCATCGACGCCCTTCCGGCCGTAATATCCGAGCGCGAAGATGAAGAAGGTCCAGCCCGCCGCGAGTTCCTCGGCCTCCTCATCGGTGGGTGCGCACATGAAGCCGTTGACGATGGCGATGTTGGGATTGGCCTGGTAGTCGCCCAGTCGGCCCGGGCGATGCAGCAGGGTGTTGTAGTAGCGATGCACCCAGGCCCGCGCCGCCTCGGGGGAGACGAAGGAGAAGCCGAGCGCCCCCATGCCCCATTCGCCGGCCTTGGCGATGGTCTGGATGTTGGAACAGGCGACCCAGACCGGCGGGTGCGGGCGCTGCATGGGCTTGGGGATCACGTTGCGGGCGGGGAAATCATAGTATTGGCCGTGGAACTCCCAGTCGTCGCGGCTGAACATCGGCATGATCGCCCGCACCGCCTCCTCCCAGCGGTCCCGCTTGTCGCGGACGCGCACGCCAAAAGGGTGCAGCTCGGCCGGCCCGGCGGCCTCGCCGAATCCCATCTCGACCCGGCCATGGGAAAGCAGATCAAGAGTAGCGACCTTTTCGGCCACCCGCTGCGGCTGGTTGGTGGTGAGCTGGATGACGCCGTGGCCGAGGCGGATGTTTTTGGTCCGCTGGCTCGCGGCGCCGAGGAACACCTCGGGGGCGGAGGAGTGCGAGTATTCTTCGAGGAAGTGATGCTCCACCACCCAGGCGTAGTCATAGCCCAGCCGGTCCGCCAGTTCGAACTGGTCGAGCGCCTCGTTGAACAGCTGTGCCTCGCTGGTTGCGGTCCAGGGGCGGGGGAGTTGCAGTTCGTAGAAGACGCCGAATTTCATGGCCGGTTTCCTGGTTCGGGGATGGCCCCGGTTGGGTGTTCTGCCCGATCGTAGCCAAGGCGGCCGTGCTGCACCATAACAGCCGACGCATCGGGGGAGACCGTCATGAACAAACCGCTTGTCGGCAAGATCGCCATCGTCACCGGCGCCGGACGCAACATCGGCCGCGCCATCGCGCTGCGGCTGGCCGCGGATGGCGCGGCGGTGGTGGTCAACGGGCGGCGGGACGCGGCCGCGCTCGACGAGGTGGTCGCCACCATCACGGCTGCGGGCGGCATCGCGGTGCCGGCGCTGGCCGACGTGTCGGACCCGGCGGCGGTGGCGGCGATGATCGCCACCGTGGTCGCGCGGTTCGGCGGCATCGACATCGTGGTGAGCAATGCCGGGCTGCGGCGGCAGACGCCGTTTCTCCAGATGAGCCTGGCGGAATGGCGCGAGATCATGTCGGTGGCACTCGATGGCGCCTTCATCCTGTCGCGCGCCGCGGTGCCGCACATGCTCGGCCGCGGCGGCGGGGCGATCGTGGCGCTGTCCGGCGCCTCGACCCATATCGGCACCCCCAATCGCGCCCATGTCAGCGCGTCGAAGGCCGGGCTCGAGGGGTTGATGCGGGCGCTGGCGGTTGAGCTGGCGGCGCACCGCATCACCGCCAATACGGTGGCGCCAGGGATCGTCGATACCGTGCGCGGGGCCGCCGCCGGGCCGAGCCCGGCCAATCTCGCGCCGGCCGACTTGCCGCGCGGGCGCCGCGCGACGGTGGAGGACATCGCTTCCATGGTGCGCCATCTCGTCGGGCCGGAGGGCAGCTACATCACCGGCCAGACCATTCATGTGAATGGCGGCATCCACCTTACCTGACGACAAGGGACCGAGATGTCGACCCAGACCCTGCTCCTCTATGTCCTGGCGGCGATCGGCTTGTCGGTGACGCCGGGGCCGAACTCCCTGCTCGCCATCACCCATGGCGCGCTGCACGGCCATCGCCGCACCTTGTTCACCGCCGGCGGCAGCGCGATGGGGTTCATCGCGCTGATTTCCCTCTCCCTCCTCGGGGTGGGCGCCCTGCTCGCGGCCTCGGCGCAGGCGCTGACGGTGCTGAAATTCGCCGGCGGCGCCTATCTCGTTTACCTCGGCATCCAGCTTTGGCGGGCGCCGCCGATCCAGCTCATGACCGAAGCGATGCCGCGCACGGCCTCGGCCGCGATGTTGTTTCGCGCCGGGCTGTTGACCGCGCTCTCCAACCCCAAGGCGCTGCTGTTCTATGGCGCCTTCCTGCCGCAGTTCCTCGACCCCGCACGCGACCTGGTGCCCCAGGCGGTAGCGATGACGGCCATTTTCGTGGTGATCGAATATCTCACCGAGTATCTGCTGGCCCTGCTCGCCCACCGCATCCGCCCGCTACTGGAGCGCGCCGGACGGCGGTTCAACCGGATGTGCGGCGGGATGTTCATCGCCATGGGGGTGGCGCTGCCGCTCGGGCGGTAGTGCGTCGCCCGTCGCAAACGTCCATTGCACAACGTAACCGCCGCGGCTAGCGTTCCCGGCTCCGGCGGCAACGTCGGGAAACGAGCGATCCCGCCAAAAGGGACGCCACGGGAAGGGATGCATGGCAGAAAGGGGTTTTGTGGGCTTCTGGAGTTTTGTTATTGGCAATTTTTGCTGGGGCAGTAATTTTCAGGAAGAAAAATAATTCAGAAAACACTAACATAAGTCAAAGAGATTCGGAAGAAGATTTCCGCAAAGGGATGGACGGCATCCTGTTCGGCCTCGCGGTGCCCTTCTTCCTCAAGGAGTTCGCGGTCACCATCCCGGAATGGCGGACCGCCAGCCAGATCATCCTGTTGCTCGGCATCCCCGGCATCTACTTCTGGCCGTGGATGGCCGACAAGTTCGGCCGGCGGACCCTGCTCGCCATCAACATCGCGATGTTCTCGCTGATGATGCCGATTGTCGCGCTATCGCCGACCTTCACGACCTTCATCATCGCCCGCATCCTGGTGTCCTTCGCACTGAACGGCGAATGGGCGCTCGGATCGCTGCTGGTGGCGGAGACCTGGCCGGCACATCTGCGCGGGCGCATCCTCAGTATCAATCGCGGAACCTGGTGCTTCGGCACCGCGACGGCAGGCCTGATCACCACTTTCATCATGGCCGAGTACGGCTGGCGCTGGGCGATCGCCATCCCCGGCGTGATCGCGCTGCTGGCGGTCTATGTCCGCGCGAAATGTCCGGAGTCGCCCTACTGGGTGCAGATGCAGGATCGCAAGCTGCGCATCGCGGCCGAGAAGGCGGCGGGCAAGACGATCAGCGAGGCGGACGCCAACTGGCAGAAGAAGGCCACCAAGCTGCCGATCAGCCAGTTGTTTGCGCCCGATCTGCGGCGCGCGACCTTCGTCGCGATCTTCGTCGCCTGCTGCTCGACGGCGATCTACGGCACGGTGGGCGGCTGGATGGCCTACTACCTCAACGTCGAGATGAAATGGCCGACGGCGGAATACGGCCTGTTCTACGTCTGCTGGGGCCTCGTGGGCTTCATCGGGCTGGTGGGCGCGGGCTGGATCTCCGACAAGATCGGCCGCCGCTGGGCCTTCATCGTGATGCTGGTCGAGGGTGCGATCTTCGTCTTCCTGTGGGCCAACACGCGGGACCACACGCTGCTGTGGGTCTACGGCCTGCTGTGGAGCATCGGGTTCCTCGGCTTTTGGGGCCCCTCGATGGTGATCACCGCCGAAGTCTTCCCGACCCGCATCCGCGGCGCCGCGAACGGCATCGTGTGGGCGATCGCCTGGCTGGTCGGCTTCGTGCTGTGGCCGTTCGTGACGGTGTGGCTGCAACAAACCACCGGGTCGTTCTACGCCTCCTTCATGACCATCCCGGCGCTGATGCTGATGATGGGCATCGGCGTATGGCTGTTCGTGCCCGAGCACGGCGGCAAGACGCTGGACGATATCGGCGTCTGACGTGGCTTCCCCTCCCGCTACGGCGGGAGGGGACCTACGCCGCCGGCCGCTCCCACACGAACGTGAGTTCGTGCTTGTTGTGGAACAGGTGCATCAGCCTGCCACCGGGAATGGCGGCGAAGGCGTCGGCTGCGTCATGGTCGGTCGCGCCCTGGAATTTCACCGTGCAGACGATCCGCCGCGCCGCCTCGGCCGCGATCCAGGCTGTCACCAGCGCCAGCAGCCGATCGGGGTAGGCGATGATGTCGCTGAACAGCCAGTCGACCGGCTCCGGCGCCAGACCAAATGCGGATTCGCGCCGCAGCGTCACTCCCGGCATGGCCGCCACCCCAGAATCGAGATCCGCGCGGTCGATCGCCGTCACCGTCGCGCCGAGCTGGGCGATCGCCCAGGTCCAGCCGCCCGGCGAGGCGCCGAGATCGATGCAACGCTCACCGGGCAGCGGCCAGGCGCCGATGCGGGCGCAGGCTTCCCACAGCTTGAGATAGGCCCGGCTGGGCGGGCCGATACGATCCTCGATGAAGCGGCATTCGCCGTTGACGAAGGGGCTGGTCTTGGTTGGGCTGGCCAGCATGCGGTCCGGTGCCAGCAGGGTCCAGCCGCCGAGATGGCCGCTCGGCGCTGCCTCGGGGAAGACCAAGGGCCGGGCCTTCACTGGCGGCAGCCGCTCGGCGATCAGCGCCATGCGGCGATGATGGTCGACGCCGTAGGCCGCCCAGTTGCGCTGGATCGCCCGCAGCGCATCGGCCGCCTGCTTCACCGATGGCACCGCGATTTCGCGCGGCGCGGTCCAGACGTCGAGCGCCCAGGCCGCGGGCACCGGTGGTTCGGGCGACAGGGCCAATCTTCCGTGCCAGGCCGCGATGGTGGCGCCGCGCCGCGCCAGCTCCTCTGCCAGCGCCGTCTCCAGCCCCTCGGCCGCCAGATAGGCCGCGCCGATCACCGCCGACGCGTCGCCGCCGCCAGCGCGACGAACAGCCAGCCCAGCATCAGCAGCGTGCCGCCGGCCGGCGCGATCGCGGGGACGCGCAACTCCGCCAGCGCATGGGCGTAGATGCCGCCGGCGAACAGCAGCAGCCCGACGAAGAAGCACCACCCGGCGATCAGCAGCATCAGCCCGCCACGGCTCGCCCATACGCCGCAGAACAGCAGCGCCAGCGCGTGCCAGCCCTGCATCTGCACCGCGTTGCGCACCGCGCCCAGCGCCACCGCATCGAGCCGGCCGACCAGCATATGTGCCGACGCCGCCGACATCGCGACCGCCGCCAGCCCCATTATCGCACCCAGAAAAACAAACACCCGTTCCATTTTCGCATCACCGTGTTCGGCAGCCCGGTTTCGCCGACGCTGGCCCCCGTGTACACTAGAACGATGAGCAACGGCGATCTGTTCCCCGAAATCGCACCTTTCGAAACCGGACACCTGCCGCTGTCGGACGGGCACGTGATGTACTGGGAACAGGTGGGCAATCCGCGCGGCGTCCCGGTGCTGTTTCTGCATGGTGGCCCCGGGGCCGGGGCGGGGCCGGTGCACCGGCGGTTTTTCGACCCCGCGTTCTGGCGCCTCATCGTGTTCGACCAGCGCGGCAGCGGCCGCTCGAAGCCGCTGGCCGGCATCGAGGGCAACACCACGCCGCATCTGGTGGCCGACATCGAGCTGCTGCGACGGCACCTGCGGGTCCCGAAGTTCCTGCTGTTCGGCGGCTCCTGGGGCTCCACATTGGCCCTCGCTTTTGCCCAGGCGCATCCCGACCGGGTGATCGGCTGCGTGCTGCGGGGCATTTTTCTCGGCCGGCCCGCCGAGCTCGACTGGTTCCTCCACGGTATCGCCACTGTCTTCCCCGAAGCCCATGCCGCCTTCGCCGGCCATCTCCCGGAGAGCGAGCGCGGGGAGCTGCTCGCCAACTACCTCCGCCGCCTCACCGACCCCAACCCGGCGGTTCACATGCCCGCGGCGCGCGCCTGGTCGCTCTACGAGGGCTCCTGCAGCACGCTGATGCCGAACCCCGACAGCGCCGTCTCCTACGCGCATGACCGCGGCGCCCTCGCCCTCGCCCGGCTGGAGGCGCACTACTTTGCCCACGGCCTGTTCCTAGGGGAGGACGGGCTGCTGGGCGGCATGGACCGTATCGCCCATATCCCTGCCGCCATCATCCAGGGCCGCTACGACATGATCTGCCCGCCCTGCTCCGCCTTCGACCTCGCCGCCGCGTGGCCCGCCGCCCGGCTGACAATGATCCCCGACGCCGGGCATTCCGCCCTCGAACCCGGCACCCGCCGCGCCCTCGTCGCGGCGGTGGAGTGGTTCCGGACCAATCGACCAGGACAGGTGTGACAACATGAAAACCGGCGTAATCGGCCTCGGCACAATGGGCATGGGGGCCGCGATCAGCCTCGTCAAAGCCGGCCACGAGACCCATGGCTGCGACATCCGCGAAACTGCGCGCGCCGAATTCACCCAAGCCGGCGGCCACGCCACCGGCCGCCCCGCCGATCTGCCGGGTGACCTCGAAGCGCTGGTGCTGTTCGTCGTCAACGCCGGCCAGGCCGAGGAGGTGCTGTTCGGCAAGGATGGCTGCGCGGACCTGCTCGCGCGCGGCACTGTGGTGCTCGGCTGCGTCACCATCGCGCCCGAGGCCGCCCGCAGCCTGGGCGCCAAACTCGCCGAACGCGGTTTGGTGTTTCTCGACACCCCGGTTTCCGGCGGGTTCGCCGCCGCCCGCGGCGGCAGCATGACGGTGATGGCCTCGGGCCCCGACGCCGGCTTCGTCCGCGCCCAGCCGGTGCTTGACGCCATCGCAGCCAAGGTTTGGCGGCTCGGCGAGGAGGTCGGCACCGGCAGCACGGTCAAAATGGTCAACCAGCTGCTCGCCGGCGTGCATATCGCCACCGCCGCCGAGGCGATGGCGCTGGGCATCCGCGCCGGCGCCGACCCGCAAGTGCTGTACGACGTGATCTCGACCTCGGCCGGCTCCTCCTGGATGTTCCAAAACCGGGTGCCGCATATCCTGGCCGGCGACGACACGCCGCTCTCCTCGGTGAACATCTTCGTCAAGGACCTCGGCATCGTGCTCGATCAGGCGCGCGCTCTCACCTTCCCACTGCCGATGGCCTCCGCGGCCCACCAGCTCTTCCTCGCCGCCGCCGCCAATGGCCAGGGCATGCGCGACGACGCCTTCGTGATCCGCGTCTGGCAGGCCCTCGCCGGCATCGCGCTGCCGGAGAAGCCGCAGCCGTGATCCGCCTGCTCGTTCTGCTGCTGCTCGCCGGCTGCGTATCGCCGGCGCCGAAACCGGCCGATCCGCCCCCCGCCTCCTCACCACAGGTGGCCGATGCCACCATCTACGTGCTGGTGCACGAGTGGCATACCGAGGTCTCGATCCCCGCCCGCCGCGTCACCGGCGGGCTCACCCGCCTGCACAGCATCTTCCCCGGCGCCAGCTATTTCAGCTTCGGCTTCGGCGAGCGGCTCTACATGCAGAAGGTGAAAACCGACACGCTGGACATGCTCACCGCCATCCTCCCCGGCCCCGGCGCCCTCCTGACCACCGCCCTGGTGGGCTCGCCGGCCGAGATGTACACCAATGTCGAGATGGTGCCGATCAAGGTGACCCAGGCCGAACTCGACCGCCTCGCCGATTTCCTGTGGGACAGCTTCGAGAAGGCGCCCGACGGCGCGCTCAACCGGCTCGGCGAGGGGGCCTTCCCCGGCTACGTGTTCTACGGCGCCGCGCCGACCTATTCCGGCTTCTATACCTGCAACACCTGGACGATCGACGCCCTGGACAAGGCCGGACTCGATGCCGATCCGGCCGGCGTGCTGCTCGCCTCGCAGGCGATGGTCCGCGCCCGGATGATCGCGAGCCGGGCGGGGCGGTAAGATTTCCGGCCAGGTGCCCCGGCCCGAACCTCAGCGCAGGATGACACGACCGTCGGGGCTGGGAGGCATGGCACCACGTTCGATCGCGGCTGCAACGGCGGCGTCGAGAGCCGTTCCACCGTCATAGGGGCTCTCGGCGCGGTCGCGGAGCGCGGTGTAGCCGTCGCCTCCCGAGCGCATGAAGTTGTTTGTCACCACCTTGTAGCGGCGGGCGGGGTCGATTGGTTGGAAACTGCCGTCGGGCTGGCGGAGTTCGAGGCGCAAGATACGGCGGGTGGCGCTGTCCCATTCGACGCGGGCGCCGGCAATTTGCGGGAAGGCACCGGCGCCGCTGCGGCCGAGTCCGTTGGCGAGTGCTGCGGCGAGATCGGCGCCGGTAAGGGTCAGCGTGGCGATGGTGTTGCCGAACGGCAGCATGGTCATCACGTCGCCCAGGGTGATGGTGCCGCCGGGCAGGCCGGTGCGGATGCCGCCGCCGTTCATCAGCGCGATATCGCCGTCATGCACCAAAGCGAGCATGGAATCGGCGACGAAATTGCCCAGCGCGCATTCGCCGGTTTTGCAGGCGGCGTTGTCGAGAGGGGCGGCGAGCCGCCCGATCGCGCGCTTGCGCACGGCGTCGAGCCGGGAGGCGTAGGAGGCGACGATGCGGGCGACTTCGGGGTGCTCCGGCAGGTCGAGCCCGACGTGCCGGCAATCTCCTCCGTAGGCGATGGGGCGGAAATCGACGTCGAGATCGAGGTCGAGCCGGCCGAAATAGCGGCCATAGGCGGCCGCCTGCACCACGACGGTGGTGCCGGCGGCGCCGGTCAGCGCCTGGTGCGCGGGGCCGGCGGCGCCCGATTCGCTGTCGGAGAGCAGCGTGTGCGAATGCCCGCCAACAAAGACGTCGACGCAGAGGATCTGCCCGGCCAGCGCATAGTCGATGCCGACGCCGAGATGGGACAGCGCGATCACCAGATGCGCCCCCTGCGCCCGCAGCGCCGCGGCTGAGGCCGCGAGTGCCGGGCCGGGCGGGTTGAAGGTGACGTTCGGGCCGGGGGAGGAGCTGGTCACCGCCTCCAGGGTGGTGAGCCCGACGATGCCGACCCTGATCGGCCCCTTCTCCAGCAGCACATGCGGGCGGAGCTTGCCGGCGAGGTCGCGGTCGGCGGACGCGTCGATATTGGCGGAGAGCACGGGGAAGCGGGCGGCGGCGGCGAAGGCAGCCAGCGTGGCCGGGCCGTTGTCGAACTCGTGGTTCCCCACCGCCATCGCCTCGGTGCCGAGCGCGTGCATCACCGCCAGTTCCGCCTCGCCGTGCCACGCGGTGTAGAACAGACTGCCCTGGAACTGGTCGCCCGCATCGAGCAGCAGCACCCTTCGCCCCGCCGCCTCGGCCGCCGCGCGCTCGGCCGCCAGCGCGCTCGCCAGCCGTGCCGCGCCGCCGAAACACCCCTCGCGCGCCTGGTCGGCCCGGCAGGTCAGCGCCCGCGCATCGACCGCCTCGTGGCGGGAATGGAAGTCGTTCATGTGCAGGATGGTCAGCGTATGGGCTGTGGCAGCCTGGGAGAGGCGGTGCATTGGAAGCGCGGCAAGACCGGCGAGCAGTGCGCGGCGACCAATCGACATGGCGGTATTCCTTTCCGATCGGGCGCAATGCCCGGCCATCCCCTTGCCTTCCGGCCCGGGAGGGACGATGTAGCAACCGGACCCTGACAGTCCCCTTTTCAACCCGAGGGTAGCCCGATGTTCATCGAGACCGAAAGCACGCCGAACCCCGCGACCCTGAAGTTTCTTCCGGGCCGCGACGTGATGGGCGGCGGCACCGCCGATTTCGCCACCGCCATGGCCGCCGACCGCTCCCCGCTGGCCGCCGACATCTTCGCCCACCCCGGCGTGGTGCGCGTTTTCCTCGGCGCCGATTTCGTCACCGTCACCAAGTCCGACGCCGCGACCTGGCAGGGGCTGAAGCCGTTGATCCTCGGCACCATCATGGAGCATTTCGTCGCCGGCCGCCCGGTCATCCTCGGCGAGGACGCCGCGGTCGAAGAGGACACCCTGCCTGAGGACGCCGAAATCGTGGCGCAAATCAAGGAGTTGCTCGATACCCGCGTGCGCCCGGCGGTGGCCGGTGACGGCGGCGACATCGTGTTCCGCGGCTTCCGCGACGGCATCGTGCGCCTGCACATGCAGGGCGCCTGCTCCGGCTGCCCCTCCTCCTCGGCGACGCTGAAGCACGGCATCGAGAACATGCTGCGCCACTACGTGCCGGAGGTCCGCCAGGTCGAGCAGGTGATGTTCTGATGGCGCTCGACGACGCGGCGCTCGACGCGCTGTTCCGCGAGGCCCGCACCCACAACGCCTGGACCGACCAACCGGTCACCGATGACGATCTGCGGGCGGCGTTCGACCTGATGAAAATGGCCCCGACCTCGGCCAATTGCGCCCCGGCGCGCTTCGTGTTCATCCGCACGCCCGAAGGCAAGGAGAAGCTCAAGCCGGCGCTGTCCGCGGGCAACCTCGCGAAAACCATGGCAGCACCGGTGACGGTGATCGTCGCGCATGACCCGCATTTCTACGATCATCTCTACAAGCTGTTCCCGCACAACGCAGATGCGAAATCCTGGTTCTCCGGCAACTACTCGCTGGCCGAGGAAACCGCGATGCGCAACGGCTCGATGCAAGGCGCCTATTTCATCCTCGCCGCCCGTGCCGCGGGGCTCGATTGCGGGCCGATGTCGGGCTTCGACAAGTCCAAGGTCGAAAGCGCCTTCCTGTGGGACCGCGGCTGGAAGTGCAACTTCCTCATCAACCTCGGCCACGGTGACCCCGCCGCCATCCACCCCCGCGGCCCCCGCTTCACCTTCGACGAAGCATCGATCCTCGCGTAAGCTTAGCCGCCGATTTCGCCCGTCTTCATCCGCGCCGCTTCGAGGGATTTCCACATCTCGACGTCGCGCTCGGCCGTCCAGATGCGCGGGCGGTCGAGGCCGCCGGCTTCGTCGACGGCGCGCGAGACGTTGAACGGCATGCAGTGCTCGAAAATCACCCAATGGCCGAACTCCGGCCGCATCTTCTCCATCGCCTCGGCATAGATCTCGCCGAGGTCCTTGCCCTTCGCCACGCCCGCCTTGGCGATGCCGAACAGCCGCGAGGTGAAGGCCTCGGTGCCATCGAGCGCTTCGGCGACTTCCTGGGCGTTCAGCAGCGCGCGGCCGCGACCGGGGACCATCTTTTCCGCGCCTAGCGCGCGGATGCGGCGGATGGTTTCCGGCCAGTCGGTGAAGTGGGCGTCGCCGCAATAGGGGGTGGCGCCGAATTCCACCGTGTCGCCGGCGAACAGCACGCGCTCCTTGGGCAGCCACACCACCGTATCCCCCGCCGTGTGGGAGCGCCCGATATGGATCACCTCCGCCTCCCGATCGCCAAGCCACAGCGACATGCGGCCATGGAAGGTCTGAGTCGGCCAGGTCAGGCCGGGGATGCCGTCCCGGCCGCGGAACAGGCGGGGGAAGCGGCCGATTTCGCTGTCCATATCCTGCTGGCCGCGCTCCACAATCATGTCCCGCGTGACGTCGGAGCAGATGACGGAATGGGCGGGATAGCCGGTGGCGCCAAGCACGCGCACCGCGTGGTAGTGCGTCAGCACGATCTGCCGCACTTTGCGCTCCGTGACGGTGGCAATCTTGGCCTGCACCTCGGCCGCCATCGCCGGCGTCGCCTGGGCATCGACCACCACAACGCCTTCCGGGCCAACGATCACCCCGGAATTCGGGTCCCCCTCGGCGGTATAAGCGTAGAGGCCCGGTCCAAGCTCATCGAAAGAGACGGTCTTCTCGGCCAGATCGGTGGTGGAGGCGAAGCCGGACATGGGGTGCTCCCGGATCTTTGGTTGCCCCGGCATTGAGGCCGCCGGGTGGAGAGGGGTTAGCCAGCAGCGCGGCGCAACGCAAGCGACGGATAGGTTGACAGGCGCGCGCGAAGGGCGATGCTTCGCCAACACGCCAGGGAGCACGCCGATGATCAGCAACACCATCGAAATACGACCGATCGCCGGGGCCGTGGGGGCGGAGTTGCACGGGGTCGATCTCGCGGGGGACCTGTCGGACACCACCATCGCCGACATCCGCGCCGCGCTTGGCCAATGGGGCGTGGTGTTTTTCCGCGAGCAGCGACTGAGCGAGGCGCAGCACATTGCGCTCGCCGAGCGGTTCGGGAAAATCAATATCAACCGCTTTTTCCGCGCCGTCGAAGGCTGGCCGCAGATTGCCGAGGTGCGCAAGGAGCCGGAGCAGACCAAAAACATCGGCGGCGGCTGGCACACCGACCACAGCTACGACCAGATCCCCGCTCTCGGCTCGGTGCTCTATGCCCGCGAAGTGCCGGCGTTCGGCGGGGATACCATGTTTGCTAGCATGTACGCCGCCTATGACGCGCTGTCGGACGGCTTGAAGCACACGCTCGGCGGCTTGCGCGCGGTCCATTCGAGCCGCCATGTGTTCGGCCGCGCCGCCCAGCGCGATGGCGACGGTCGGCTCGGCAACGCCGATGCCGCCACGCAGGATGCGGTGCATCCGGTGGTGATCACCCACCCGGAGACCGGCCGCAAGGCGCTCTACGTCAACCCCGGCTTCACCATCCATATCGAGGGCTGGACGGCCGAGGAATCGCGCGGCCTGCTGGAGACGCTGTATCGCCATGCCATGCGCCCAGAATTTTCCTGCCGGTTCACGTGGCGCGACGGCTCGCTCGCCTTCTGGGACAACCGCAGCACGTGGCACCTCGCGATCAACGACTATCACGGCCAGCGGCGGCTGATGCATCGCATTACGGTCGAGGGCGTGGCGGTGAACTAGCGCACGCCGTCAAAAAGGGGGTTCCGGCGCGGCGCAAACTCGGATTCAAAGGTGTCACCTTGGCGTCACCGAACACGCTGGGCCATTCGCCGAAGACCAGTTTCGTGGTGACGATGACCGAGGTCTGCTTGTAGAGGCGGCTGATCAGGTGGAACAGGAGCTGCCCGCCGGCCTGGGCGAACGGCAGGTAGCCGGGCTCATCGAGGACAATGACATCCAGCCGGCTCAACAAGCGGACCCGCGACGTCAGTGTCGCATTCCTGGAGCGCAAGCTCGGCGATCCTGCGCTGGTGGCAACGATGACACCATCGCATCCGGTCTGGTCGGCGCGGGCAGTCGCTCGACAATGGTGGCGCGATGGATGTCCGCCCCGACGTGATCAGCCGAAAAACGTCTCTTCCAACGTGATACCGGAGAAGAAGGTCATCGCGCCCGGCAGGTTGGTGAACCCCTGGACGTCCTTGGTCATCGCGTAGCCCTGGGCTCGCCAAGCGAGGCCGACGAGGAAGCATTCGTCGAGCGACTGCTTCGTGAGGTCGGCATAGATCGCGCGGCGCTTGGCGAAGTCGAACTCGGCGCGGCCCTTCTCGAACAGCGCATGGGTCTCGGGGGTCGGGATATTGACGCTGCGGGCATTGTTCGGCGGCAGGCCGCCATCGAGCACGGTGGCCGCACCGTCGAAGTCGTTGTTGTCGGTCGTGGTGCCCTGCACGCAGAACTCGTACTGACCGCGATTGCCGAGATTCACCCGGGTCGCCCAGTCCGGCAGGTTGAGGGTGACGTTGATGCCGACGGTGGCGAGGTTCTGCTGCACCACCTCGGCGGTGGATTTATGCATGCCGTACTGCGCGGTCGACAACAGGGTGCAGGCGAAGCCGTTGGCCACACCGGCTTCCTTGAGCAGGCCCTTGGCGCGATCGGGATCATAGGACCAGTGCTTGGCCGCGGCGGCGTCATAGAACGGCGTGCCCTGGGCGATCGGCAGGCCCTGGAGCGGGTTGCCGCGGCCGAAGAAGGCGGCGTTGACGATCTCCTCGCGCTTGATGGCGAAGGCGACGGCCTGGCGCACGCGCTTGTCCTTGAAGGGGCCGTTGCCGTTGAAGGAGAGCGCCATGAACGGGCCATCGACGTTCTGCATCTTGAGCTTGGCGTCCGCCTCGATCGCCTGCATGGACTGCCAGGGCACGTATTCGATGATGTCGATATCGCCGGTCTGGAGGGCCGCTACGCGCAGGTTCTCGTCGGCATAGGCGATGAAGCGGATCGCCTTCAGCTTGGGCGCGCCGGCGCGGTAGTATTTCGGATTGGCTTCAAGCTCGATCGAGACGCCCTTCTCCTGCGCCTTGATCACGTAAGGCCCCGCGGTGACGGCGGTGCCGCCATTGTCGGTCGAGCCTTTGGCGACGATCGGCATGTGCGGGCTCGCCAGCCACTCCGGCAGCATCACGTTGGCGGCCTTCAGCACGATGCGCACGGTGCGCAGATCGGGCGTCTCGACGCGCTCGACGGACTGGAACTGGTTCTTCATGAACGCGGTCGATTTTTCGCCGGCGACCTGCTCCAGAGTCCATTTCACGTCCTCGGCGGTCACCTTGCGGCCATCGCTGAACATCGCGTCGCGCAGCTTGAACACCCATGCGGACTCGCCGTCACGGCTCCAGCTTTCGGCGAGTTCCGGGCGCAGCAGGCCCTTGTTGTCGTAGGAGGCGAGGCCGCGCATGACGCAGAACTTCACCGTCACCTGTGCGGTGCCGGTATTGGCCCAAGGCAACAGGTTGGGCGGAAAGGTCGAGAGGCCGAAGCTCAGCGTGCCCGGGATGCGGGCGGCGCGGGCCTGGTGGCCGATGAGGGGCAGCGCGGCGCCGGCAGCGAGCATGGTACGGCGAGATATGGCCATCGTCGTCTCCCTTGTTTGATATCGAGTTGGTATATACCAGATTCCCGCAGTCCTCAACGGGCGATGAAGTCGCGCAAGGCATCAGCGACCTTCGGCACCAGCAAATCCCACCGCCGCGGCAGTTCGTGGCGGAATAGGCGCAGCGAGGGATACCAGGGTGAATCCGCGCGCGTCATCAGCCACCGCCAATCCGGCGCGTAGGGGATCATCGCCCAAGCCCGCCGGCCCATGGCGCCAGCGAAATGCACCACCGAGGTATCGACCGAAATCAACAGATCGACATTGTCGAGTACCGCGATGGTATCCTCGAAATCCACGATCTCGGCGTCGAGGTTGAGCAGCGGCGCGCGCCCCTTGTAGCCGGCGATCTGCGCGGTGGCCGGGCCCTTCTGGATCGAGACGAAGGTGACACCCTCAAGGTCGAACAGCGGATTGAGCGTATCGAGTGTGATGGTGCGGTTGATGTCGTTGTTGTGCGTCGGCCGGCCCGCCCAGGCGATGGCAACACGGCGGTGGCCGGGGGGGAGCCGCGCGGCGAGGCGATCCCGCCACAGCGTGCTGCGCGGCGGATCGGCCTGCAGGTAGGAGGTGGCGGCCGGGATATTGTCGAGCCTGGTGCCATGCAGGCGCGGCAGGCCGGAAAACGGGCAGTAATAGGCGAAGGGGCCGATCAGGTCCCACCGCGTCACCAGGGTGACGCCCGGGAACATGCGCCGCAGCGTTGGTTCCATTTCGGCGGAACACGCGACCGTCAGGTCCTGGCAGCGCGCCCGCGCCCAGGGGATGTAGCGCGAGAACATCACCACGTCGCCGAACCCCTGGTCGCCGACCAGCAGAAGGCGCTGTCCGGCACCGAGTTCGCGCCCGTCCCATTGCGGCTGCTCGGTCTTGGGCATCAGCGCCTGGGCGCCGGGGATCTGGTAGCGCCACTCATAGTGGTCCCAGCCCGGACCCATGTCGCCCTTCATCAGCAGCGCCTGGCCGAGCTTCATGTGCGACTGCGGCAAATTGGGCCGCAGGTCGACCGAATGGCGCGCGGCGGCGATGGAAGCGTCGATTTCCAGCCGGTCGTAGAGCACCATCGCGAGATTGAAAGGGCCGAGCGGGTCGGCCGGATCGAGCGTGACGGCGCGGCGCGCGGCGACCAGCGCCTCGTCGTGGCGGGTGAGGATGCGGTAGACCTCGGAGATATTGCGGAAATGCGTCGCCCGGCCGAAGCCGCCGGCAGTGAGCGAGCGCTCCATCAGCTCCGCCGCCTCGGCGACCCGGTTGCGGCGGAACAGGATGAGGCCCTTGGTGTGCAGCGCCTCCGGCTGGGTCGGCATGGCGGCAAGCACATGGCCGATCATGCGCTCCGCGGCATCGAGCCGGTTGGCGTCGATATACTCGTTGGCGACGGCAAATATCTCGGCCGCCGGGACCGGGATGGTCACCGGCGCCGGGCGGGCGGGCTGCGGCCGCACCGGCGGTGGCGCCGGCAGCGATGCGGGCTGCGCCTGGGGGGTATGCTGGAAGGAGGTGGAAAGTCCGGACACGGCAGGCTCACCTGGAAGATCTATCAGCGCAGGCTAGCCGAGAGCGCCGCCGAACGGAAACCTTCAATAGTATGGTCGGCGACCTCGTCACCGCCGGCCGCCGCGGCTAGTCTCACCGCCCTGCCGGGAGACACCGCCATGAAGATCGCCATCGCCACGCTCGCCACCGAAACCAACACCTTCTCGCCGATCCCAACCGGGCGCGCCGCCTTCATGGGCGATCGCGACTGGTGGCGCACCGGGGCGAGCAAGCATCCTCCGACCATCGGCAACACCGCGCTGATCGCCTGGCGCAAGGCGGCCGAGGCGGCGGGGCATGAGGTGGTGGAAAGCGTGTGCACCTTCGCCCAGCCCGCCGGCACCACGCTGCGCAACATCTACGAGGAGCTGCGCGGCTTCGTGCTGGACGACATCAAGGCGGCGATGCCGGTCGATGTGGTGTTGCTCTGCATGCACGGCGCCATGGTGGCCGATGGCTATGACGATTGCGAGGGCGACACCCTGGCCAGGGTGCGCGAGATCGTCGGCCCGAAGGCGACGATCGGCATCGAGCTCGATCTCCACTGCCACCTCACCGAGCTGATGCGCGAGAAGGCCGACGTCATCATCACCTACAAGGAATACCCGCATATCGACATCGGCGAGCGCGCCGCCGAGCTCTACACGCTGTGCACCGCCGCCCAGCGCGGCGAGATCAAGCCGGCGATGGCCTATCATGACTGCCGGATGATCTCGATGTGGCGCACCACGGTCGAGCCGATGAAGAGCTTCGTCGCCAAGATGGCGGGGCTCGAAGGCAAGGATGGCGTGCTCTCGGTCTCCTTCGGGCACGGCTTCCCCTGGGGTGACGTGCCGGAGGTCGGCGCCAAGATGCTGGTGGTGACCGACAACAACCAGGGCCAGGCCCAGGCCCCCGCCAGCGAGCTTGGCCAGGAGATCTGGCGGCTGCGCGAGGAATGCTTCCCCCGCCATGACAGCATCGATGGCGGCATCGACGCCGGGCTGGCAGCCGAGGGGGGCAAGCCGGTGGTGATCGCCGACGTCGCCGACAATGCCGGCGGCGGGGCGCCCTCCGACAACACCCATATCCTCCGCCGCATGGTGGATCGCGGCGTCACCAACGCCGCCATCGGCTGTTTCTGGGACCCGATCGCCGTGCAGTTCTGCACCGAGGCGGGCGTGGGGGCCACGTTCGACCTGCGAATCGGCGGCAAGTGCGGAATTGCCTCGGGCGACCCGGTCGACCTCACGGTGACGGTGATGGCGCTTTCACCCAACCACACCCAGGGCGGCCTGTCCGGCAGCCGCGCCGGGCTCGGCGCCGCGGCCTGGGTGCGGGCCGGCGGGATCGACATCATCCTCAATTCCACGCGCAGCCAGGTGTTCAACCCCGACGCCTTCACCGGCCTCGGCTGCACGCTGGCCGACAAGAAGATCGTGGTGGTGAAATCGACCCAGCATTTCCACGCCGGCTTCGCGCCGATCGCCCGCGAGGTACGCTACGTCGCCGCCCCTGGTGCCATCGGCCCGGACTTCGCCGCGATTCCCTTCACCAAGCGCACCATCCCGTATTGGCCACGGGTGGACGATCCCTGGGCGACGAATTCGTGAGGGATGCGTCTAGCGTCCTTTTTTCAAAAAAGACGCGCTTGTCTTCACTCCGCCGCGACGGGAGCCTTTTTGCCGATTAGCCCCTGCGCCACCATCGTCTCGGCGATCTGGATGGCGTTCAGGGCGGCGCCTTTGCGCAGGTTGTCGGAGACGCACCAGAAGGACAGGCCGTGCGGCACGGTGTCATCGATGCGGATGCGGCTGACGTAGGTGGCGTCTTCGCCTTGGCAATCGAGCGGCGTGATGTATCCGCCGTCTTCGCGGGTATCCATCACTACGATGCCAGGCGCGTCGCGTAGGGCCTGGCGGGCGCCGGCGAGGGTGATGGGGTTGGCGAATTCGACGTTGATGGCTTCGGAGTGGCCAATGAAGACGGGAACGCGCACACACGTGGCGGTGACTTTCACGTCGGGGTCGAGGATTTTACGGGTCTCGACCACCATTTTCCACTCCTCCTTGGTCGATCCGTCATCCATGAACTTGTCGATATGGGGGATGCAGTTGAAGGCGATTGGCTTGGTGAAGATTTCCTGGCGCGGCGGATCGTTGACGAAGCTGCCCTTGGTTTGGGTGTAGAGCTCGTCCATGCCTTCCTTCCCCGCGCCGGCGACGGCCTGGTAGGTGGCGACTACGACGCGCTTGATCTTGTACTTGTCGTGCAGCGGCTTCAGCGCGACGACCATCTGGATGGTCGAGCAGTTGGGGTTGGCGATGATGTTGCGCTTGTTCTTCAGCAGCGCCTGCGGGTTGACCTCGGGCACCACCAGGGGCACGTCGGGGTCCATGCGGAAGTGGCTGGTGTTGTCGATCACCATGCAGCCCTGGGCGGCGGCGCGCGGGGCGTGGATGGCGGAGATCGCCGCGCCCGGGCTGAACAGGGCGATGTCCCACCCCGTGAAATCGAAGGTTTCGAGGTTCTTGACCTTCAGCACCTGCTTGTCGCCGAAGGAGATCTCCTGACCGACCGAGCGGGCGGAGGCGAGGGCGACGACTTCGCTGACAGGGAATTTGCGCTCGGCGAGGGTTTTCAGCATCTCGCGCCCGACCGCCCCGGTGGCGCCCACGACTGCGACCCTGTAACCCATCGATCTCACTCCTCGCAATTGCGGCCGGTGTGGCCGCGCAAACGTCGCACGGTTAGTCCCGATGCCGTGGCACGGCAAGGGGGTGTGGTGTGCGATTTATACCGGTCGACGCCGCGCTTCGGCGTGGTGTCGCACCGCCTTGCCTCTCGTATTGTTGTCGACTCAAGGTTTGGTCGGTGATCCTCAGGCCCGGCTGCCCGACATCGCGCTGCCGAGTGCCTCGGTCAGTTCGGCTGCGGTGAAGGGCTTGCCGATAAAGCCGTCCATGCCGGCAGCGGCGTACTCCTCGCGCTGCTCCTGCATCACGTTGGCCGTCATCGCCACAATCGGGATTTTCCGCACCGGCCCGGACAGCGCGCGGATGGCCCGCGTCGCCGTGACGCCGTCCATCTCCGGCATCATCACGTCCATCATTACCAGATCATAAGGCATGCGCTGCACCATCTCGACCGCCTCCACACCATTGGCCACTGCGTCGACCCGGTGGCCGAGTTTCTCCAACCGGGTGATCGCCACCAGCCGGTTGGTGGCGTTGTCCTCGGCGAGGAGGATGCGCAGACGCCGGGGTTCCGACGGATCGGGCGCCGCCGGAGCGGCCGGCGCCTGCTCCCGCACCTGCGCCTCGGCCACCACACGCAGCGGAAGGCGGACGTGGAAAATGGAGCCCTGGCCCTCGACACTCTCGACCCCGATCGCCCCGCTCATGTGCTCGACCAGCCGCCGGGAGATGGCGAGCCCGAGCCCGGTGCCACCGAAGCGCCGCGCGGTCGAGTGGTCCACCTGGTAGAATTCGTCGAAAACATGCGCCACCGCTGCCGGGGGAATGCCGATGCCGGTATCGCGCACGGCAAGATGCAGCGTCGGCCCGTCATCGTCACCCTGTTCGACCCGGGCGGCAATGACGACCTCGCCGGCCGAGGTGAACTTCAGTGCATTGCCGACGAGGTTGACCAGGACCTGACGCAACCGCCCGGGGTCGCCGAGCACCAGCGCCGGCACCTCGGCGGAAACGTCCGTGCGCAGAGCGATCGCCTTCTCGGAGGCCTTGATCTGCATCAGCCCGACGACGCCATCGAGCAGGCTGGCCAGGTCGATCGGCACCGAGTCAAGACCGAGCCGGCCGGCATCGAGCTTGGAAAAATCGAGAATGTCGTTCACGATTTGCGTCAGACTATCGGCCGCTTCGCGTAGCGTCGCTGCGTAGCCCGCCTCGCGGGCCGGCAGAATTCCGTCGATCAGCAGGCCTGCGAGGCCGGAGATCGCGTTCAGCGGGGTGCGGATTTCGTGGCTCATGGTCGCAACAAAGGCGGCCTGCGCCAGTTGTGCCCGCTCGGCGGCGTCGCGCGCCGCGGCCAGCGCAATCTCGTTGTTCTTCCTCAAGGTCACATCGGCGAAGGTCCGCACCGCACCGCCATGGGGCAGGGGCTCGGTGCGTACGGCAAGGGTGATGCCGTTCGGGCGGGTCCGCTCGTAGTAGGTGGGGCCGGCGGTTCGGCTGTCGATCATCCGTCGGACGGTGAGGTCCTCCCCGACCGGGCCGAACTCGCCGCGCTGGCGGAGGAAATCGATCCCGAGTTCCTGGCGCACGCCCGGCTTCGCGATCTCCGGCGGCAGGTCGAGCAGTTCGATCGCCCGCCGGTTGATGACACGCACGATGCCTTCGCGATCGATCAGCATCAGGCCCTGCGCCATGTGCTCCACCGCCACCGCGAAAGCCGCCTGGGCCGATTGCAGCCGCAGCCCCTGGCGGATCAGCAGCAAGCCGATCAAGGCGACGCCGAGCGAAACCACGGTGCCGGCGATCAGGTAGGACACCACGTCGCGCTCATAGGGGAGGAACACGTCGTGCCGCGACAGCCCGACCAGCACGGCGAGCGGCTGCGTGTCGAGCCGGCGAAAGGTGTAGAACCGGTCGACGCCGTCGATGTTGCGCGCGGTCGCGAGGTGCCCGGCGGCACTGGTGTTGTTGATCTCGGCAAGGATACCCGCCGCGACCTTTTCGCCGAGGATGCGCGCGGTTGGCGGCGCGTGAGCGCGCACCACGCCATCGAGTCCGACCAGCGTTATCGAGCCCTGGCCGATGTCGAGGCTGTTGTAGAAGCTGCTGATGTACGACGGATCGATCGAGACGACCAGCACGCCGGCGAAGCTGCCGTCCTGGGCGACCAGCTTGCGGGTGAACTGCAACGACCATTTGCCGGAAATCCGACCCAGTACCGGCTTGCTGACGAACAGGAAATCGTCCGCCCGGTCCTTGTGCACGCGGATGTGCTCGCGGTCCGACAAATCGACTCCGCGGCCGCCCGGCAGGTTGCTGTCGACCACATAGCCTTGCGCGTCGACATGGGTGACCTGCAGGGTGAGTTCCGTCAGCACCTGATCCGCCGGCGCCACTTTGCGGATGTCAAAGCGCCCGGGGTCCGACCGGTACACCGTGCGCACTGTGCGCAGCACTTGATCGGCTGCCTCGACAGTGCGGCGAGTGCTTTCGGCAAAACCGCGCGCCAGGTTGTCCACCTCGCCCCACGCGTCGCGCTCGATCTGCGCGCGCTCCTGGCGGAGGTTCAGCCCGATCCCGATCCAGACGACGGAAATAACCAGCAGCACGAGCACCCCCTGGAACCAGGCGGTTGCACCAGCAGGATGTGCGTCGCTTTCACGAATGGAGGGCATGTCGAGCAAGATCCATCTCCGCAGAGGATAAGGCCGAGTAGGGGCACGTTCCGTGCCACACGCCAGGGCGCTGCGGGTCCCGCATACTGCGCAGTTTGCGTTGCATTCTGCAACGCGGCCATTGCAATTCGCGAAATGGCGCTCGTGTCTCACCACCTTCACGCAGAACACCAGGGGTTTTCAGCGGCCCGGGAGCCTCCCCGTCCGGCAGCACCGTCATCGCGTAGTGCAGGTCAAGCAGTAGGAACACCGGGCCAGCGCCAGGTGTCGTCTCGCGCCATGACGGCTGCACCGTCGGCGCC
Source organism: Alphaproteobacteria bacterium (assembly GCA_026400845.1). Lineage (GTDB taxonomy): Bacteria > Pseudomonadota > Alphaproteobacteria > Acetobacterales > Acetobacteraceae > CAIYPH01. Next base: position 3,335 of record JAPLOH010000103.1, on the reverse strand, counting down.
ATATGGCGAAAGACGGCGAACAGGCGTTCGAGCACCTGGGCCGGGCGGAAAGCCTGGCTGGCCTGGGCGCGACGCAGGGTTTCGACGAGCGACGCAGGGTTGAGCGCACGGTTCAGCCTCGTGCCTATGCGCACCGCGGCGGATTTGGGTTCGAGCCGCAGCAGAAGGGGAAACGCTGTCAACCTGCCGTCGCGCTCGACGATCACCACGTCCTTCGCCGCCGCCGCACGCAGTTCGGCGGTATAGGCGCCCGACGCCATCTCCGCTTCCACGTCATCGGCAAACCCGGTGCCCGCGTTCAGCGCAAGAGTCCTACCCCGCCATTATCCGCGCCACCTCGGCGAAGTTGATGCCCGAACCCGAGACGATGCAGACGATTTTTGCCCCCTTCATCCCGCTGCGCCGCGCGGCCGCGAGCGGCGTGGCGCCGGCGCCTTCGGCGATGACGTGCAGACGATTGATCATCAGCCGCAGCGCAGCTTCGATCTCGGGCACCGGAACGACGATCGACTCCGCGATCAACGGCCGCACCACCGGCCACATCGCCGGCAACACTGCGGTGCTGCCAATGCCGTCGATGAAGCTGCGGTGGTATTCGACCGTGGTTGGCGCCCCCGCCGCCAGCGCGGCGGCGAGCGGCGCCGCACCCTCGACCTCGCAGGCGATCACGCGCGCGGCCGGGCGCACTCCCTGCAGTGCGGCAGCGATGCCGCACGCCAGCCCACCGCCGCCAAAAGGCACGATGACGGCATCGACGTCCGGCAAATCCTCGGCGATTTCGAGCCCGATAGTGCCGTTGCCCGCCATCACCGCAGTGTCGCAAACCGGGTGAACAAAGCAGCCCGCCTCGCCGGCGCGGCCATTATCGATCATGATGGTCCACCAGTCCTCGAAGCTGATCTTCTCGACGGTGGCACCAAGGTTGCGGATCGCCGCTACCTTGGCTTCCGGGGCGTGGCTCGGCACGAACACCTTGGCCGGCAGGCCAAGCTCGCGCGCCATCCAGGCAACCCCTTGCGCCATGTTCCCCGCGCTCGCGGTGTAGACGCCCTGGGCAAGCTGCCCTGGCGGCGCGCTCAGGATACAGTTGCCGGCGCCGCGCAGCTTAAAGGAGCCGACCGGCTGGAGGATTTCGAGTTTCAGCCATATCTCGTTGTCGCCGTCCCGGTCGGGCAATCGGATCAGCGGCGTGCGGATCGCGGTGCCCATGATGCGGCTCCGCGCGGCATCGATCTCGGCGAGGCTCGGGGCGTGCAGCGTCATCGTGGCGTCCTCCATGTTGCTGGCAGTGAACCGCAGCAGGGGGCGCAAGGAAAGGGCGGCGGGAATATTGCGGTTGGCAATCCGCCATGCGAGGTTCGTCCCAACAATAAACGACGGAGCGGACGGATGTTCTGCCGACTGAAGAGCCCGACTGTGCTGGGCCTGCTGTTGCTGCTGAGCGCCTGCGCTGTGCCGGTGATCCCCTATGATCGCGGCGCCACCCCGGTGAAGACCCTGGCCGTCCTGTCGCCGGCCTGGCCGACCGCCGGCCCCACCGCACTGCTGGCCTCCTCGCCGGCCCAGAGTTTCGGCCTGGTCGGCGCCCTGGTCGGCGCCGCCATCCAGGCCAACCTCGACAGCAAGTTCCGCGACTCCATCGCCCCGCAAAATTTCGACGGGCAGGGGATATTCCGCACCAAGATGATCGCCGCCCTCAAGGCGCGCGGCTACGAGGTGGTGGAGGCCAGCGCGCGCACTGACCGCATCGAGTTCATCGAGGGCGGATACGGCAACCTAGCCGCCGACGCCAAGCCCGATGCCTATCTCGACTGCATCGTCGCCCGTTTCGGCTACGTCGCCGCGGGGGTGACCGACGCGGCGCCGTACCGGCCCTTCCTCGGTCTGCGCTGCCGCATGACTCAGGCTGGCGGCACCACGGTGCTGATGCGCGACACCATCATCTACAACCCGCTGGTCAACGCCGCCGGCTTCGTCGGCCTCTCGCCCGACCCGGCCTACGTGTTCACCAATTCCGAGTTGCTGTTCGCCGACCCGCCGAAAGCGGTGATGGGCATGCAGGACGCCATCGATCGGGTGACCGACGCGCTCGGAACGCTCCTCAAGTGAGGCGCCTCGCGGCCCTGCTGGTGCTCTGCCTCGCCGGCTGCGTACCGCCGCCGCCCGACCTGCCGCCGCTGCTCGACATCGGCGCGCGCAGCTGCCCTGACACCCCCTCGGCCGATGCCGCGGGGGCGGCCATCATCCTACCCGACGGCAAGCTCAGCTTCGCCGACGTCGATGCCGGCTCGCCCTGCCTCAAGACGCCGGAGGGGCTGAGCCTCTACACCGCCTTCCGCTTCGCCCCCGGCGGCGCGCCGGCGGCGGTGGCGGTGGCGAGTGTGGCGCAAGGGCGCACCCTGATGGCGCCGCGCGTCTATGTGCTGGACGATGCCGGGCGGGTGGTGCGCGAGATAGGTGCTGACAGTTTCCTCTTCCGCGGCGGCATGCTCGCCACCCTGCTGCGCCTACGCCCGGACGATGCGGCCATCGTCGTGGCCTCCTTCCCGCCCGTCATCGGGCGGGATGTGAACCGCATCCAGAGCCGGGTGCAGGTGAATTCGGCGGTGGTCGGCAACGGCGTATTCGTTTGGACAAGCGGCTCGGAGGCGGCGGCGCACCATACGCTCGCGCATAACGGCCGCATCCGCATCGAGCTCTACAAACTGCCGCCCTGAACCAAGAGGAGATGAGAATGGGACTACGCGACGTCGCCGCGATCAGCGGGATCGGGGAAACCAGCTACCGGCGCGGCGAGGCGCAGGGCAGTTCGCTGTCGCTTACCTTGCAGGCCTCGCTGGCCGCCATCGCCGATGCCGGGCTCTACCCGCGCGATATCGACGGGGTGATCCCGATCGCCTCGGGCGCCGTGGTGGCGGAGGATTTCATCACCAATTTCGGCATCCCCGACTTGCGCTTTTCCGCCACCACGCCGATGGGGGGCGCGAGCCCGGTGGCGGCGATCCAGTGCGCTGCGGCCGCCATCGCCGCCGGCATTTGCCGCCACGTGTTGCTGCCGATCGGGCGCACCGGCTACTCCGGCGCCCGCATCAGCACCCGCGTGCATCAGATGCCGCAGTTCCGCGTGGTCGGCGAATTCGAGATGCCGCTGGGCGGCATCGCGCCGGCCCAGCTCTACGCGCCGATGGCGCGGCGCCACATGGAGATGTTCGGCACCACCAGCCGCCAACTCGCCGAAATCGCGGTCACCACCCGCAACCACGCCATCCTCAACGGCAATGCGGCGATGACCAAGCCGATCACCATCGCGGACCATCAGGAAAGCCGGATGATTT
>JAPLOH010000276.1 GCA_026400845.1 Alphaproteobacteria bacterium | reverse complement strand
GGCTGGCCGGGCCGTCACCGCTGTCATGCTCATGCAAATCTAGACCGCAGACGTCGCAGCGCGGGCGCACCGTCAGCAGGCCGGAAAACAAACGGCCCTGCCCGCAGCGCGGACAGGAGCCGTTCAGTGCCGCCCGCCACCAGGGTGGCGAGGAGTAGTTCACTCGGCGGCGATCACGCCGTGGCCGAGCCAGTAGATGCAGACGAAGAGGAACAGCCACACCACGTCAACGAAATGCCAGTACCAGGCCGCCGCCTCGAAGCCGAAATGGCGCTGCGGCGTGAAGCCGCCACGTATCGCCCGGATCAGGCAGACGGCAAGGAAGCAGGTGCCGACGATGACATGGAAACCGTGGAAACCGGTGGCGAGGAAGAACACCGAGGGGTAGATGCCGCCCTTGAAGGCGAAGGGGGCGTGCGCGTACTCGATCGCCTGGCACATGGTGAACAGCAGGCCGAGTGCCACGGTGAAGGCAAGGCCCCACACCAGGCCCTTGCGGTTGCCTTCCAGCAGTGCGTGATGCGCCCAGGTGACCGTGGTTCCGGACAGCAGCAGGATCATGGTGTTGAGCAGCGGGAGGTTCCACGGGTCGAACGTCAGCACGCCCTTGGGCGGCCACATCGGCGTGTCGGTGCCGAGCACGTGCTCAGGCATCAGAGCGTAGTGGAAATAGCCCCAGAAGAAGGCGACGAAGAACATCACCTCTGAGGCGATGAACATCACCATGCCGTAGCGCAGGCCAATGCGCACGATCAGCGTGTGCAGGCCGGCGGTGGCGCTTTCCTTCAGAATGTCCCGCCACCACATGAACATGGTGAACAGCACTACCACGAGGCCCACCGTCATCGGCAGGAAGGTGTGGAAATGCGAATAGAGGACGATGCCGGTCAGCGTCAGCGCGCCGCCCATCGCGCCGACCAGCGGCCAGGGGCTCGGGTCAACCAGGTGATAGGGGTGCTTCAGTCCGGAGGGGACGTAAGACTCACCGTGCGTGTCGCTGCTCATGCCGGATCCATTCGATAGGTTGGGCGCATCATCATCAATTCGTGCGTTGTATCAAGGGGTCGCGCGCGGGCGCGGCCCCGATATGCGGCCCCGCGGTGGCAACCGCGCCTGAGCGCTTGGCGGCCTCGAGCGAGGGGAAGAACGTGTAGCTGAGGGTGATCGTCGTCACATCGGCGGTGTTGAGGTCATCGGCGATCGCCGGATCGATCGAGAAAACCAGGGGAAACTGCGCCTCCGCGCCAGCTTCGATGGTCTGCTCGTTGAAGCAGAAACACGCGATCTTGCGGAAGTAGCGGGCGGCTTTCTCGGGCGTCACGTTGTAGAGCGACACGCCGGTGACCGAGGTGGAGGCGAGGTTGCGCGCCGAGTAGAATGCCGGCTGCTCCTCGCCGAGCGGCAAAGTGATCGCCGCCTGCGCCGGCGCGAATCGCCACGGCATGCCACCAGCGACATCGGCGTTGAAGCGCACGGTGATCATCCGGCCGCGGCTCTCGGTATTGGCGATGCGGCCGATTTGCGGCGTGCCGCCATATCCGGTGGCGGCGCAGAACAGGCGGTAGAGCGGCACCGAGGCAAAGGCGAGCCCCCCCATGGCGACGATCACGCCGACCAGGGAGAATGCCACAATGCCGTTGCCACGCCGTGCCATGGGTCAGAACGTCCCGGATTCTCAGAACTTCAACGTGCCCTGACTGATCTTCACCATGGTGATGGCGAAGAACAGCCCGACCAGGGCGATCAGGGCAGCGAGCATCAGCCAGTTGCGGCCACGGCGGCGGCGGCCGATCGCCTGCGACTCGGCGCGCGAGAGCGGCGGCAGCATGTCGGGCGCGTCAACCAACGAACCGGTCCACTGCCAGGGCCGCGAACAGCACGAAGAGATAGAGGATAGAGTATTTGAACGCCGCCCGTGCCGGGGCGTCCTGCGTCAGGCTGATCCCCTGCCTGTCCTGGCGGTCGCGCAGCACCCGCACGGCGCAGACGACGAAGCCGAGGCCCAGGACCAGCGCCGCGACGCCGTAGACATTGCCCGAGAACCCCATCGCCCAGGGCACCAGGGTCAGCGGCACCAGCAGCAGCGTATAGATCATGATCTGCACACGAGTATGCCGGGCGCCGGCAACCACGGGCAGCATCGGCACCCCGGCGCGGGCGTAGTCGGCATGCGCGAACAGCGACAGCGACCAGAAATGCGGCGGGGTCCAGAAGAACACGATGGCGAACATCAACAGCGGCATCACGTCGAACCCGCCGGTCACCGCGGCCCAGCCGATCACCGGCGGGAAGGCGCCGGCGGCGCCGCCGATGACGATGTTCTGCGGCGTCCGCCGCTTCAGCCACATGGTGTAGACGAAAACGTAGAAGCCGATCGAAAAGGCCAGCACCGCCGCCGCAACCACGTTGGTGGCGAGCGCCATCACCACCACCGAGAAACCAGCGAGCGTGATGCCGTAGCCGAGTGCCTCGCCCGGGGCGATCCGCCCGGCCGGGATCGGCCGCTTCTGGGTGCGCTGCATCACCGCGTCGATGTCGCGGTCGTACCACATGTTGATCGCACCCGAGGCCCCCGCCGCCACCGCGATGCACAGGATCGCGGTGAAGGCGAGCACTGGGTGCAGGTGCCCCGGCGCCACGACAAGCCCGATCCAGCCGGTGAACACCACAAGCGTCATCACCCTGGGCTTCAGCAGGGCGAACCAGTCGGCGGCGGTGGATAGGTCGGTCTGGTCAGCAAGCAAATCCAGGGAGGGCGCGCTGCCCCCCCTGTTTTCGCCGAGACCGATCTGCGTCGGTTCGCTCATGGTGTTACCGCAGCCGCGGCAGTTCCTCGAATGTGTGGAATGCCGGCGGCGAGGTCAGCGTCCACTCCAGCGTGGTGGCGCCCTCGCCCCAGTAGTTGTCGGCCAGTTTCTGCTTCGAGGCGAAGGTCATGAAGCAGATGACCACGAACAGCACCATCGAGACGCCGCCGAGATAGGCGCCGTAGGACGACACCAGGTTCCAGCCGGCGAAGGCATCCGGGTAGTCGACATAGCGGCGCGGCATGCCGGCGAGGCCGAGGAAGTGCTGCGGGAAGAAGGTGATGTTCACCGCGACGAACGTCATCCAGAAATGGATCTTGCCCAAAGTCTGCGGATACTGGTGGCCGCTCATCTTGCCGATCCAGTAGTAGAAGCCGGCGAACATCGAGAACACCGCGCCGAGCGACAGCACGTAGTGGAAATGCGCCACCACGTAATAGCTGTTGTGCAGCACCTGATCGATGCCGGCATTGGCCAGCACCACGCCGGTGACGCCGCCGACAGTGAAGAGGAAGATAAAGCCGATCGCCCACAGCATCGGCACTTCGAGCTCGATAGAGCCGCCCCACATGGTGGCGATCCAGGAGAATATCTTGATGCCGGTCGGCACCGCGATAACCATGGTGGCGGCCATGAAGTAGGCGCGCGTATCGACGTCCATGCCCGAGATATACATGTGGTGCGCCCACACCACGAAGCCGACCACGCCGATCGCCACCATCGCGTAGGCCATGCCGAGATAGCCGAAAATCGGCTTCCTGGAGAAGGTCGAGATGATGTGGCTCACGATGCCGAAGCCGGGCAGGATCATGATGTACACTTCGGGGTGGCCGAAGAACCAGAACAGATGCTGGAACAGCACCGGGTCACCGCCGCCGGCGGGCTCGAAGAACGCGGTACCGAAATTGCGATCGGTGATCAGCATGGTGATCGCGCCGGCGAGCACCGGGACGGCGAGCAGCAGCAGGAAGGCGGTCACCAGGATCGACCAGACGAACAGCGGCATGCGGTGCAGGGTCATGCCCGGGGCGCGCATGTTGAAGATGGTGGTGATGAAGTTGATGGCGCCGAGCAGCGACGAAATACCGGCAAGGTGCAGCGCGAACAGCACGAAGTCCCCGGCAGGGCCGCCCTGGAAGGTGGAGTTCGACAGCGGCGGATACAGCGTCCAGCCCGGGCCGGCGCCGTCACCGGTGACCTGGCCGAGGATGATCAGCACATAGGCCGGCGGCAGCAGCCAGAAGCTGATGTTGTTCAGCCGCGGGAAGGCCATGTCCGGCGCGCCGATCATGATCGGCACGAACCAGTTGCCGAAGCCACCGATCAGCGCCGGCATCACCGAGAAGAAGATCATCAGCAGGCCGTGCGAGGTGATCACCGCGTTCCAGTGTTGGCCGGACGAGAATATCTGCACGCCGGGATGGGCGAGCTCGGCCCGCATCATGATCGACAGCGCGCCACCCGTGAGGCCGCCCATGATGGCGAATATCAGGTAGAGCGTCCCGATGTCCTTGTGGTTGGTGCTGCAGAGCCAGCGGACGAAGAAGGACGGCTTATGGTCATGATGCCCATCATGCCCATACCCATGGCCGTCATGCGCGTGATCTTGTGTCGAGGCAGTCATCTGTCGTCTCCTACGTGCACTGATCGCTGATCAGTGCTGGACCTGGGCAAGGCGGATCGTTTCGGTCGAGGTCTGCGCCGGCGCAGGGATCGGTAGGCCCTCGGCGAACTTCGCCTTGGCCGTCTTCTCCCACGCCTGGTATTCGGCGGCCGGCACTGCGGTGATGGCGATCGGCATATAGGTATGGTTGGTGCCGCAGATCTGGTTGCACTCGCCGTAATAGGTGCCCGGACGATCGACCCGCACCCAGGTCTCGATGGTGCGGCCCGGGATCGCATAGCGCTGCACGCCGACGGCGGGCACATAGAAGCTGTGGATCACGTCCGCGCTGTTGGTGAGGATGCGGATGTTCTTGCCGACCGGCACCACGAGGGGGTTGTCGACCTCGAGCAGGCGGAGCTGACCGGGCTTGAGGTCGGCGTCCTGCACCCAGTCGCTGCGGAAGTTGAGACCGCCGCTGTCGGGGTAGGTGTATTCCCAGTACCACTGATGCGCCATGACCTTGACTGTCATGTCCGCGTTCTGCGTGCGGTCCTCGTAGTAGACGAGGCGGAAGCTCGGGATCGCGATCACCACCAGGATCAGCACCGGGATCACCGTCCAGGCGATCTCGAGGCCGGTGTGGTGGGACAGCTTGCTCGGCACCGGATTGCGCACCGCGTTGAACCGCCAAACCACGTAGACCAGCAGCCCGGCGACGAAGAGGGTGATGACGGTGATGATCACCATCACCAGGTCATGCAGGCTGTGGATCCGCTCGGCGACCGGGCTGGCCGCGGTCTGCATCCCCAGTTGCCAGTTGCGCGGCGCCTGCGCCATGGCCGGCGCGGCGAAGCTCACCCCGGTGATAAGGGTCATAAGTGTGGCGAAGAGCCGCCGTAGAACGTGCATCGGCTGATCCATTCCGCTGAAAATCTGCGTGGTCCAAAGGCACCCCGCATTGCGATAGTCGGGCTACAAGACCCCAGCGACGAGATCAAGGCCCGAACCGGGTATAACCCCTCCGTGCAATTAATTCGAGAGGCGCACCAGCGTAAAAAACCCGAACGGCGGAACCGGCGAGAACCTGGCCTCGGCGAAATCCTCAGCCTCCAGGAGCAGGCGGAACGAGAAATCCGGATGCCAGCCAAGTGCCCGCGAAGCCGGTGCCATCGCGCGTTCCACCCACCAGCGCGGGCCGCGCTCGGCGGCCGAGTGGTTGACGAACAGGATATGTCCGCCCGGGCGCACCACCCGGCGCAACTCGGTGAGCAGGCGCCGCGGATTGGGCACCACGGAGGCGACGAACATCGCCACCGCGATATCGAAGCTGGCGTCCTCGAAGCTGGTTTGCTCAGCATCCATCTCGAGCAGGGCATCGACGTTGGCGAGGCCGTCGGTTTTAACCCGGGCACGCGCGAGGTCGAGCATGTCGGCCGAAAGGTCGATGCCGGTCACCCGCTTCTCCGGCGCATAGCGCGGTAGCGCGAGGCCGGTGCCGACTCCGACCTCGAGCACGCGGGCACCGGACAGGCGATTGACTTCGGCCGCCGCGCGCCGGCGCCCCCAGCCGGATACGCCGCCGAACACGAGGTCGTAGACCCCGGCCCATCGCTTGTAGGCGGCGCGCACGGCATCGGCATCGAGACCCGTCGCAGTCCTTGGTGGTTGGGCGGCCTGGCTCATCGTGCTTCTCGTCCTGTCGTCCACGGCGCCGCGCAGGCAGCACGGCCACGCATCCGCGTGCCGGAGTCGTCTACCACGGCGCGGGTCGGTTGGGGAGGGGCTGCAAGGCCGCCGCCCCTCCGCTATTCAGCCGCGAGATCGATCGCCGCCAACCGGCCATTGGGCTGCGCCTCGATTTCGAATTTGAGTGTCTGCCCCTCGGACAACGTCCGCATGCCGGCCTTCTGGACCGCGCTGATATGGACGAAAATGTCCTTTCCTCCGGTCTCCGGAGCCACGAAACCGTAACCCTTCGTCGGGTTGAACCACTTCACCGTGCCTTTAGGCATGACCGTCCCGCCTCCCGTGAACGAGAGCCGCCGGTTGGAGCCAGTCACCGCAGAAGCCAAAAGCCTGAACCATTGCGGCACGGCTCGTCCGAACGCCCTCGAAGATTGCAGATGCCTGTCCGTTGCCTTCCGGCAGCGCCCACGCACCCCCCTTCGGCGAGCCCGTTCGGATTTTTACAGTCCGGTTGCAGTCCCGCCCGGGGATACGATAAACACGCATCCCTGATCTGCGCAACGCCATCTCTCCACGCTACCGCCGGCGCGGCGGGCGAATGGCACGATCAGGCGGCGTCCTCACGGCGGTCACGCACTTTGACATAGGCGATCTGGGCGTGCTCGACGCAGTACGGCTTGCCGTGCGTCGCCCCCGCGTCGCAGAAGCGGAAGCTCTTGGTGCCAGGCTCACCGATCGGCCAACAACACACCGCAGCCCGCCCGACCCGCGGCGCCACCGCACGCACCGGAGCGCTGCGCACCGGGGCCGCCTCGCGCACCGCCGGCTTGGGCGGCAAGACTGGCCGCGGCGCCGGCATCGGGGCGGCAGCCACCGGTTCGGCGACCTCCATGGTCCGCAGCGGCGGCAGGGTCGGCCCGGTCACCCGGCGCGGTGCGGCCGGGCGCGGCACTCCGCTATTGCCATCGCGCCGGATCGGGGAGGGGCGCGCCGGCAAATTCAGCCGATGCGCCTTTCCGACAACTGCGTTCTTTGAGATGCCCATGCGACGGCCGATTTCGGCGGTCGACAACCCCTCTGCCCAGAGAGTACGGAGACGCTCGATCGTCTCTGCAGTCCACTCCATATCGTAGCTCCCATCCGCGTCTGCCTACCAGATATGGTAGCGCCAGGGCCGAGGGGGTCAATGCAGCGAGGGGCGAAAACCACAAAAACTTGTGGAAAACTCCGCCACCGCCGCAAGATGTTGTGGATTAGAAGAGCAGCCCCTTCTTCAGCATGCCATGCACGCCCTTCTCGCCGTTCACCGTCTGGGTGACGTGGAAGTCCACCGCCAGCGAGCAGAGCTGGTACGCCTCCTGGCGCGACAGGTTGGAGCGCGCACAAATGAAGGCAATCATCTCTCTGAGCGCCTGCTTCATCGCCTGGTCGAGATCCTCGTGCATGCCCATCGAGATGTAGTGCGTCGCCGTCTCGCCGCGCGGATAGGCCAGCATGGGCGCCGGCCCGGCCTTCTTATGCAGTGTCAGCGTGAAGGTCCCGGTGAGGCACATCTCCAGCGCATTGATGCATACCTCCCCATCGCCCTGCACACCATGGCCGTCACCGGCGGAAAACAACGCGCCCTTGGCCAGCACCGGAAGAAACAGCGTCGAGCCCTCGCCGATCTCCTTGTTGTCGAGATTGCCGCCATGCTCACGCGGCTGCACGGTGGAGATGGCGCCGTAGTGCGCCGGCGGCGCCACGCCCATCACGCCGAAGAACGGCGCCAGTTCAAGCTCAACGCCATATGACATCCGGCAGACCCGCCGCATGCGATCGACCGGGATGTGGGTGAGGAACCGCTCGGGGAAATCCTCCGGCAGGGTGCCCTTCAGCGGCCCGAAGCCGCAGAACCCCCAGTCGGCGCCGAATTCGATCTTCTCGATCTTCACTTCCAGCATGTCGCCCGGCTCGGCGCCGGTGACCGCCACGGGGCCAGTGATGATGTGGCCGGGGCCGCGCGGCACCCTGGCATGGATCGCGTGCAAAGCCGGCGGCACGACCATTCCGGAGCCCGGCGGCGGCAAGGTCTCAGGGCTGCCGGAGACGCATTCGAGCACCACCGTATCGCCCGAGGCGATCGTCACCACCGGAGGGATGGCGGCATCGAACACCCCCCAGCGGACGGTTTCAGGGGTGGCGGCAACGCGATGCATGGCCATGGCACGCTCCATTGAACGGTTTGACGGGACGATCTCCCAGCCAAGCCGCTCACGCGTCGTATCGCAAGCCCTGAAATACCGCGGTAACGGACAATCGAGGCGAGAAGGCGATCAAGCGCTTCTTTTTGAAAAAAGAAGCGAAAATTTTTTATCCGTTGGCTCAGCCCTGGCGGGCCGTGCTGCTTTGGCTGGTGCTTGTGGCACCGGCCGACGGACCGTTGAGGTTGCCGGCCGGCTTCTCGGCCGACGCTTCCATCGAGGCGTCGGTATCCTCGGCCATATTCTTCTTGAACGACTTGATACCCTTGGCAAAGTCGCCCATCAGGCCGCTGATCTTGTTGCCGCCGAACAGCAGCATCACGACCAGCAGCACGACCAGCCAATGCCAGATGCTGAAACTACCCATCGTACCCTCCGTAAATCTGCTGCCCGCCGCCCGGACCCGCACTCCTAGCCCGACATGGCCCGCCGCATAGCCGCTTGCAAGCATCGCACGTGGAACCCGTTGCCCGTTCCCTAGCCCGGATCGCCGGCAAAGGCCAGACATACGGCGCCCGGACAGACGGGTGGGGCCGACGGCTCAGCCGGCAGGGGCCTTGCGCTCGCGCCTCGTCTCCGTGCGCAACTGGCCGCACGCCGCCAGGATGTCCTGACCACGCGGCGCGCGCACCGGCGAGGAGAAGCCGGCATCCATCACGATGTTGGAAAACCGGCTGATCGCCGCCGGCGTGCTGGTCTCGTAGCGGCTGCCCGGCCAGGGATTGAAGGGGATCAGGTTCACCTTGGCCGGCAGGCCGGTGATCAGGCGCACCAGTTCGCGCGCCTCGGCCGGGCTGTCATTGATGTCCTTCAGCATGACGTATTCGAAGGTGATGCGCCGGGCGTTGCTGGCGGGCGGATAGCGCCGGCAGGCCGCCATCAACTCCTTGATCGGGTATTTGCGGTTGAGCGGCACGATCTCGTCCCGCAAATCGTCGCGCACCGCGTGCAGCGAGACCGCGAGATTGACCCCGAGTTCCGCCCCGGCACGGTCCATCATCGGCACCACGCCCGAGGTGGAGAGCGTGATGCGGCGCCGCGAAATGCCGATCCCCTCCCCGTCCATCACGATCTTCATCGCCTTGGCGACGTTCTCGTAATTGTAGAGCGGCTCGCCCATGCCCATCAGCACGATGTTGGACAGCAGCCGCGGCGCCTCGCCGCGCGGGCTCGGCCATTCGCCGTAGGAATCGCGGGCCACCATGAACTGGCCGACGATCTCGGCGGCGCCGAGGTTGCGCACCAGCGCCTGGGTGCCGGTGTGGCAGAAACGGCAGGAGAGGGTGCAGCCGACCTGGGAGGAGATGCAGACGGCGCCGCGATCCTCCTCGGGGATGTAGACGGTCTCGGCCTCCTGGCCGTCGCGGAAACGGAAGAGGAATTTCCGCGTTTTGTCCGTACTGGTCTGCACCACCGCGGCCTCGGGCCGGCCGATCACGAAGCGCTCGGCGAGCTTGGCCTGGGTCGGTTTGGCGATGGTGGACATGACCGAGAAGTCGGTGGCGCCCTGGTGGTAGATCCAGTGCCACACCTGCTTGGCGCGAAACGCCGCCTCGCCCGCTTCAGCCAGGGCCTCGGCAAGCTCCTCCCGCGACAGGCCGACCAGCTCGCGCCGTCCATCGGCCAGCACCGCCGGCGGCGGCGCGAAGCGCGCCGTTTTGGCGAGGATGCGAACCCGTTCGAGCTCGGTGAGATCCGGGACCATATTCATCGGGGCGCGCTCACTTCGGGGGGCACGCCTTGCCGATGGCCTCGTACGCCTTGCCGAAGCCTTTCGGGCTGAACGTGTCCGCCACCTTGATTTTCTGCGGATGCGGCGATGTGATCACCACCTTCTGCGCCTTCTGCAGCGCCATCACCACCGCGCGGCCATCACGCGCGAAGGCCGAACGCTTGGCGGTGTAAAAAGCGATTTTAGCCGCATCGATCGCGACTTCCGCTTCGGCGCCGGCCGCATAATCGAAGCCTGCGGTAAAGGCGACCGAGTCGCGCAGGCCGGTGCGGTGGGTCACCGTCAGCACCGCCTCGCCCCGCCCCTGGAGCGGCGGGGCGGACTGACGGGCCTTGACGAAGGCATAGCAGACGGTCTGGTTGCCCTCGGTATAGGTGGCCGCCTGCCAGTCGTCGAAACTGCCGATCGACTTCGGGCCACCCGGCGCCGCGGCGGGGGCCGGCTTGGCGGTCGGCTTCGTCGTCGGCGTCTGGGCCACCGCGGTGGCGGCGAGGGCACAGACGAGGGCGGGGGCGAGGAGGATGGTCAGGAGGAATGCGCGCATGAGGTGTGACATACGAAGCGCGCCCGCGCCGAACAAGCGTTGCGTGCTCATGTCTCCTCCTCGCGGCCAATTGCCTCCCCCCGCAGCCAATCCGGCCGGTTGCGCCGGAACACCGGGTCGCCATGGCCGGCCGGCACCGGGGCCACGCCGCCGCCGCCGCTCATCACCGGGCGCGCGGCGAAGCGGCCGTGCTGGAGCAGCCGATCATACAGCACCAGCGCGCCGGCGACCGAGAGGTTGAGCGAAAAGCGCGTGGGTATCCGCACCACGTGCCGGCAGCGCGCGAGCATGCCGGGCGACAGGCTGGAACGCTCCGGCCCCAGGATATAGGCCGCATTCAGCGGGTGCCGGAAACTCGGCAGCACCGCCGCATCCTCGGTGATCTCGATGCCGACCAAGGTGCAGCCCTGCGGCAGCGCGACCTCTTCGGCCGAGGCATAGCGCCACATCGGCACATGGCTTGCGGTGTCCGAGGTATCGGCCAGCCGGGCCGCCCGGGCGTCGAACCCGGCGCCGACGGTGAAACAGAAGGCGGCGCCGAAAGCATGCGCGGTCCGCAGCAGAGCGCCGACATTGGCCGATTTCGAGACGCCCTCGACGCCGATGCCGAAATAGCCGCGCGATGCGGCGAGGCCGGACGGTGAGGTCATCGACGGCTCGGGAAGAAAGCGCTTCTTTTTGAAAAAAGAAGCAAAAACTTTTTCCCCATGGCTCTGCCCTCTCCAGGGAGAGTGCGGAGCAAAGCGGATGAAAGTTTTTTGGTTCTTTTTTTCAAAAAAGAACCGCTTACCCGCGCCGCAGCTGGAACAGCGCCTGATCGCCGAACATGTTGGCCATGCCGATCGCCCGTGTCCATGGCGCCTTCTGGCCGGCCTCGTCGATGGCGAGCCATTTCTCCACCGTGTAGCCTTCCTCCTCGCAGAGCGCGAAGAAGTCACGGATCGTGCAGGGGTGGATATTCGGCGTCTCGTGCCACGGCTTGGCCCAGACCGAGGTCATCGGCATCTGCCCGGTCCACAGCAGCTGCCAGCGCAACTGCCAGTGGCCGAAATTGGGGAAGCTCACCAACGCGCTGCGGCCGATGCGCAGCATCTGGCGCAGGACCTCGCGCGGCCGCTCGACCGCCTGGAGGGTGCGTGACAGCACGACATAATCGAAGGCGCCATCGGGATATTGCGCGAGATCATGATCGGCATCGCCATGCATCACCGGCAGCCCGTGCACCACCGCGCGGGTGACCTCCGCCATGTCGATCTCGATGCCGCGGGCGTCGCAGCCCTTGGTGCGGTAGAGATGGTCGATCAGCGAGCCATCACCGCAGCCGATATCGAGCACCCGGCTGGCCGGCGCGATCATCTCGGCGATCAGCCGCAGATCGACCCGCATGTTCTTGGCCACATAGCGGACTCCCTCGGGCTGCACGGCATCCATCACGCCAGCCCCGCGTGCTCGGCGCAGCCGGCGAGGAAGCCGCGCAATGCGCGATGGAAGTCGGGTTCATCGAGCAGGAAGGCGTCGTGGCCCTTGTCGGAGGCGATTTCGACGAAGCTCACATTGGCCGCCGCCCCGTTCAGCGCCCGAGCGATATTGCGGCTCTCGGCGGTCGGGTAGAGCCAGTCGGAGGTGAAGCTGATGAGGCAGAAGCGCGTACGGCTGCCGCGGAACGCAGCTGCGAGATCGCCGCCGAATTCCTCCGCGAGGTCAAAATAATCGGTCGCGCGGGTGATGGTGAGGTAGGCATTGGCGTCGAAGCGGCCGACGAAGGTGCTGCCCTGGTGGCGCAGATAGCTCTCCACCTCGAAGAGATCGGCGAACGCCGTCATCGCCTGCCCGCCACGCACCCGGCGGCCGAACTTGCGCGTCAGCGCCTCCTCCGAGAGGTAGGTGATGTGCGCGACCATACGGGCCACCGCGAGGCCGCGGGCGGGGATGCGGCCGGTCTCCCAGTAGCGCCCGCCTTGCCAGTCCGGATCGGCAAAGATCGACTGGCGGCCAACCTCGTTGAAGGCGATGTTCTGGGCGGAATGGTAGGGGGCGGTGGCGATCGGCACGGCGGCGAACACCATCTCGGGGAAATTCGCCGCCCATTGCAGCACCTGCATGCCGCCGAGCGAGCCGCCGGCAACCGCGAACAGCCGGGCGATGCCGAAATGCCCGACCAGCTTGCGCTGGGCCGCGACCATGTCCTTCACCGTCACCGGCGGGAAATCGGTGCCCCAGGGCCCCTCCCCGCCATCGCGGCGCGCGAGCGGTCCGGTCGAGCCCATGCAGCCGCCGATCACGTTGGAGCAGATGACGAAGAAGCGCTCGGTATCGATCGGCCGGCCAGGGCCCACCACCATCTCCCACCAGCCGGGCTTGCCGGTCACCGGATGGGTCTCCGCAACATACTGATCCCCGGTCAGCGCATGGCAGATCAGCACAGCATTCGTGCGCTCGGCGTTGAGCTTGCCATAGGTGCGATAGGCGACCTCCAGCCGTTCCAGCCGCTGGCCGCACTCAAGCGTCAGCCCATCGTCGAAAACGACGCGCTGATGGTCGATATCAGGCAGAGCAGTGTCCATGTCCCGGCAGGCAACCACAGAATTGACGCGTTCCGCCATATGCGGCCGCGCGCGCCCCGTTGCAACTGCGGCATGCCGAAAGCGGCATGGCGCGGCACGGCTTTGCAGCGCCGGGGCGCATCCGCTATTGCGATGCCGCAAAACGTGAAGCGCCGATGTCAGATCCGCAATCCCACTCCACCGCCACGCCGCCCCCCGCCGAGGCGACCCCGATCGAACGGCTCGCCGAGCTGCGCGCGCAGCTCGACGGGCTCGACACCCAAATCCATGACCTGCTGATGCAGCGGGCCGCGGTGGTGGAGCGCGTCGGCGCGCTCGGTGCCAAGGGGCGCGTGCCGCTGCGTCCGGGCCGTGAGGCCGACATCATTCGCCGCCTGCTCGCCCGTCATACCGGCCGCCTGCCGCGGCGGACCATCGTGCGCATCTGGCGCGAGCTGGTGGCCGGCACCACGACCATGCAGGGCAACTATACCATCGCCGTCTGCCAAACCGACCCGGCCGCCGGGTTCATCGCCTGCGCCCGCGAGCATTTCGGCTCCCTCACCCCGATCCGCGCCCATCGCACGCCGGCCCAGGCGATCGGCGAGGTCAGCGCGAGCCAGGCGGTCGCCGCCGTGCTGCCGATGCCCTCCGAGGATGACAGCCCCGGCGCCGCCTGGTGGACGGCATTGCTGCACCGCGACGAGCCGCGCATCCATGTCGTCGCGCGCCTGCCGTTCTGGCAGCCGCGCAGCGAGGGTGCCCCGCGCGTTCAGGCGCTGGTGGTCTGCGCCGCCGCGCCCGACCGCAGCCAGGACGACCGCAGCCTGCTCGGGCTCGAATGCGCCGACTCGGTGAGCCGCGCCCGGCTCTCGGCCATGGTGACCGCGGCGGGTTTCACCGCCGGGGACATCACCATCCGCCGCGCTGCCGGCTCCCCGGTGGCCTATGCCCTGGTCGACGTCGCCGGCTTCGTGGCCGACGATGACCCTCGCCTTACCGCCCTGCCCGACCTGCTGCGCAAACCCGTCGTGCTTGGCGCCTACGCAATCCCCGTCGATGGAGACGCCGCATGACCGCACCGCAACCGCGCGCCGAAGTAATGTCCATCGCGGCGTATGTGCCCGGCGAGGCACAGCTCGCGGAGGTCAACCGCATTCTCAAGCTCTCCGCCAATGAGGGGCCGTTCGGCCCGCCGCCCGGCGCGCGCGACGCGGCGATGAAGGCGGCAGCGGAGCTCAACCGCTACCCGGACGGCGGTTCGGTGGCGTTGCGCCGCGCGATCGGCGCCCGGTTCGGTCTCGATCCCGCCCGCATCGTCTGCGGCACCGGGTCGGACGAGTTGATCGGCCATATCTGCCACATATACGGCGGGCCGGGGACGGACATCGTGATGTCGATGCATGGCTTCACGATGTACCAGATCGGCGGCACCTATGCCGGCAGCCGGGTGCTGAAGGCGCCCGAGATCAACCTCACCACCCATGTCGATTCGATGCTCGGCGCAGTGACGCCCGAGACCACCATCGTCTTCGTCGCCAACCCCAACAACCCAACCGGCAGCCTGTTGCCCGAGAGCGAGATGCAGCGCCTGCGCGCCGGGCTGCGCGAGGACATTCTGTTGGTGCTCGACAGCGCCTATGCCGAATATGTCGAAGCGGCGGAGTACGACGCCGGCGCGAAAATGGTGGACGCCGGCGACAACACCATCATGCTGCGCACCTTTTCGAAAATCTTCGGCCTCGGCGGCTCGCGGGTCGGCTGGGGCTACGGGCCGCCCGCGGTGATCGACGCCATCAACCGGGTGCGCGGCGTGTTCAACGTGAACCTGATCGCCCAGGCCGCCGCGCTGGCAGCACTCGCCGAGCCCGGCTGGGTGGAAATGAGCAAGGCGCACAACACGCTGTGGCGGGCGAAGCTCGCGGCGGCGCTGGAGCGGGCCGGCGTGGTGGCGCATCCGACCGAGGGCAACTTCGTCCTTGCCGATTTCGAAACCGCCGAACGCGCCAAGGCGATGGACGCCTTCTTCAAGACCCGCGGCATCATCGTGCGCGGCATGGGTGCCTACGTGACCGATGGCCCCGGGCCCGGGGCACTGGCCGTGATCCGACCCATAGAGGAGGATCTGTTCTCACTCGGTACCGCCGAGGCTATCGTCGTCGGTGCCGTAAATGCCGCCGGGAACCGCCGCACCGTTCGAGCATTCACGTCATCATTCGTGCCCGACGAGCCGATCAGGCGGGCAATTGACGCTGCCCTCACCGCACCCGCACCCCATCACACAACACCGTGGCGCTTCATGGTTCTTCGCGAGGAGTCAATCAGGTATAACCTGCTCGACGCGATGCGCGAACGCTGGCTGGCCGACCTTGCAGGCACCCCCGGGATGACAGCCGAATCCGCCACCACGCGGGTTCGTCGCGGTGAGATCCTGCGTCAGGCACCGGTGCTTGTCCTGGGTTTCATCGACCTCGCCAAGGGGGCTCACACCTACCCGGATGCTGCCCGTAACCTCGCCGAGCGGGATCTCTTCATGGTCGCAGGCGGGGCAGCTATGCAGAACCTCATGATCACCCTAGCTGCCGATGGCCTGGGATCAGCCTGGATATCGTCCACAATCTTTTGCCCTGATGTCGT
>JAPLOH010000158.1 GCA_026400845.1 Alphaproteobacteria bacterium | reverse complement strand
GGTCGTTCTTACGGTCCAGACCCTCATACCGGCGGCTCAGATCAAAAAATCCCAGCTGGCCCATCGCTCAAAACCCCCATAGCCCGCACGGGCTATTCAAGCCAAATGATGCCGCGTCGGGGAAGGGGATTGTTCGAAGTGTCCTGCAGGCATTTCGATCGCAGCGACGACAAGCCCGTTAATTCTGCAAAAAGGGATCGGGAGCAAAACTCTACTCTCTTTCCGTAAACTTAACGTTACCCGATTAGGCTCTGTTTCTGAGGTTCTCCAGGAGACCCGGACATGGCGTGGCGAGGTGTGCATGTAACCAACAAGGCGCGGCTGTCACTGGCCGACGGGCAGATGGTGGTGGAGCAGGCGGATGGCGCGGTGCGCCTGCCGCTGGAAGACATTGGTTGGGTGGTGGTGGATACGCCGCAGGCGACGGTGACGTTGGCGCTGCTGACCGCCTGCATGGCGGCAGGGGTGGCGGTGGTGGTGACGGATGCGCGGCATACGCCCTCGGGGGTGATGCTGCCGTTCCACGGGCATTACCGGCAAGGCGCGGTGGCGGCGATGCAGGCGGCGGTATCGGTGCCACTGCGCAAGCGGCTGTGGCAGGCGGTGGTGCGGCGGAAAGTCGAGAATCAGGCGGCGGCCCTGGCGCAATGCGGCGGGGACGGGCGGGCGGTGGCGGCGATGGCGGGGCTGGTGGCCTCGGGCGACGCGGCAAACGTCGAGGCGCGGGCGGCGCGGGAATATTGGGGGCGGTTGTTCCCGTCGTTCCGCCGCGAGGACGGCACCGACAAGCGCAACATGTTGCTGAACTATGGCTATGCGGTGGTACGGTCGGCGGTGGCACGCGGGCTGGTGGCGGCCGGGCTGTTGCCGGCGTTTGGCATTGGCCATGCCAGCGCCTCCAACGCTTTCAATCTCGCTGACGATATGGTGGAGCCGCTGCGCCCCCTGGTGGACGTGGCGGTGTGGCGGATGAGCGATGGCGGGCGGGCGCGCGACGGAGAGCCGGATATCGGCGAGCGTCGGGCGTTGGCGGCGCTGCCGCTGGGGTCGGCGCGGATGGGGCGGGAGACGATGAGCGTGCTGGCGGCCACCGAGGCAATGGCCGAAAGCCTGGTGCGGGCGATGGAGGGCAAGCGCGTTGGGGCGCTGGTGCTGCCCCTCTTCGCCGACGCGTCGTGAAGCCGGAAGAGGCCCGGTTCGTGTGGGTGTTCGTGTTTTTTGACCTCCCGGTGGGCACCAAGGCGGAGCGGCGCGCGGCCTCGAAATTCCGCATGTTTTTGAAGGACGACGGGTTTCTGATGATGCAATACTCGGTGTATGCCCGCGTGTGCCGTGGCGATGACGGGGCAGAGGTGCATATCAAGCGGGTGGCGAGCGGATTGCCGTCGAAAGGGAGTGTGCGGGCCTTGCAGGTGACGGACCGGCAGTACGGGCGGATGAAGCTGATGTTGGGCACGGCGCCGAAAAACGAGCGCGCGGCCTCCCAGCAAATGGTTCTGCTGTGATTTCCGCCCCGGCAAAAGGGCGAAAATCACAACAAAATCAGCGTATTGAGCAAGACGGAGCCTACCACAGGGAAATCGGTAGGGAAGCCACGGCAGATCTGAGTAAGCCCAGCCTTGGTGAGATAGCCTACCACAGGGAAATCGGTAGGGAAGCCACGGGGGTTGGGGTAGCGTGGAATTGGGGGAGTCGTTGCGACTCGGCTTGTCGACAGCGCGGCCTTCGGGCGGCGGGATTTGGTGGTGAAGTGGCTTGATCCGATGGATGGGGCATAGCGGGGGCGGGGTGGTGGTGGGATGCTCAAGGGCATCCCACCCTACATGATAGCGGCGCGCGGGACGGGGTTATCACCTGAAGGCTGGTGCTCCAGCCGCGAGCAGTGATGGGGTCCTAGGGGCCTTGAGGCCCCTAGCCGGCGGAGCCTTGCTTGCCTTGCCTGACCGGCTCAGCCGCGTTGGGCGATGGACCAGCCGAGTTCCGCGAGGGGGCGGGCTTTGCGGCCCATTTCGACGGCGTCGGTTGAGGCGGCGGTGCCGTCGATGGCGCGTTTGGCGATGCCTTGCATGATGGCGGCGAGGCGGAAGAGGCCGAAGGCGATGTAGTAGGTCCAGTCGGGGATGGTGTCTCGGCCGGTGCGTTGGCAGTAGCGGGCGAGGTAGTCGGCTTCGGTGGGGATGCCGTGTTCGGCGAGGTTGGTGCCAGCGAGGCCGCGGAAGAGGGTGGGGGGGATGCGCCAGGCCATGCAGTGATAGGCGAAATCGGCGATGGGATCGCCGAGGGTGGAGAGTTCCCAGTCGAGCAGGGCGACGGCGTGGGGTTGGGTGGGGTGGAGGAGGAGGTTGTCCATGCGGTAGTCGCCGTGGACGATGGCGACGCGGTCTTCGGGGGCGGGGTAGGCGGAGAGCCAGTCGATGAGGGCGTTCATGGCGGGGATGGTTTCGGTTTCGGAGGCGCGGTACTGCTTGGTCCAGCGGGAGATCTGGCGGGCCATGTAGTTGCCGGGGCGGCCGAAATCGGCGAGGCCGACGGTGTCGGGGTTGACGGAGTGCAGGGCGGCGATGGTGGCGTTCATGGAGTCGAAGATCGCGGCGCGGTCGGGGGGCGAGACGCCGGGGAGGCGGGCGTCCATGAAGACGCGGCCGGGGACGTAGCCCATGACGAAGAAGACGCTGCCGATGACGGATTCGTCCTCGCAGAGCGCGTGGATCGGCGGGACGGGGACGGCGCTGCCTTGGAGGGCCTGCATGACGCGGAATTCGCGCTCGACGGCGTGGGCGCTGGGGAGGAGGGGGCCGGGGGGTTTGCGGCGCAGCACGTAGTCGCCGGAGGGGGATGCGAGGCGGTAGGTCGGGTTGGATTGGCCGCCGGCGAAGCGGGTGGCGGCGAGGGGGCCGCGGAAGCCGGGCAGTGCCGCGGTGCACCAGGCCGCCAGGCGTTCGAGGTCAATCGCGTCGGACATTTCACCCCCTGGGTCTCGGCGGGAGTGTCGGCTACTCGGCGGTTGCGATCAACTGGCGGGGGAGGCGAGGGAGGGCAGGAGAAGGCGCTTCCTTTTCGAACAAGCAGCAAAAACCTTTTGTCCGTTGGCTTCGTTCTCTGGGGTTTTCGACATCGGGGCTGCAGACGATAGCGACGAAGCTTACGAGCCGGTGCGCGTTGGTTGACAGGTGGGCGGGGCCTTGCATCGCCGCCCGAAGCATGGGAAGGCCCCGAAACGCGGCGCGAAACCCATGGATGGTCCCGATAAGAGGGGATACGGCGATTGTAACGGCCGCTTGCGCGTGCGACTTTTCGGGCTATCTAGGAATGATCGGGCCTGCATCGCGCGGGCCGCAAAAACCACGCAGGGAGACTGATTGATGACCGAGTTCGACGACCTCAAGCTGCGCCTGGCGATCGGGAGTATTTCCCGGCGCGACTTCATGGGCCGCGCCGCCGCCCTCGGTATTGGCGCCGCCGCCCTGGCGGGTGTGCCGGAAATCGCCGCTGCGGCCGATGCCCCGCGCAAGGGTGGCCATCTGCGGCTCGGCCTCGCCGGCGGCAGCACCACCGACAGCATCGACCCCGGCAGCTGGACCGATTCGGTGATGATCGTCGCCGCCTACGGCCTGTTCAACGGGCTGATGGAGAACGACGCCGAGAACAAGCCGATCCCCGAGCTCGCCGAGAGCTACGAAGTGCGCAAGGGCGCGACCGAGTGGGTGCTGAACCTGCGCAAGGGCGTGCAGTTCTCCAACGGCAAGACGTTTGACGCTGATGACGCGATCTACTCCTTCAACCTGCACCGCGGCAAAACCAAGTCGGGCGCCGCGGGGCCGATGAAGGCGATCAAGGACATCAAGAAGCTCACCCAGAACCAGATCCTGATCGAACTGGAAGGTGGCGACGCCGACTTCCTGCAGGTGATCACCGACTACCATCTGATCGTGGTGCCGAACGGCCACACCGACTGGTCCAAGCCGGTCGGCACCGGCGCGTT
This sequence comes from Alphaproteobacteria bacterium, assembly GCA_026400845.1. Lineage (GTDB taxonomy): Bacteria > Pseudomonadota > Alphaproteobacteria > Acetobacterales > Acetobacteraceae > CAIYPH01. The sequence goes on along the minus strand of JAPLOH010000158.1, from coordinate 1,846 downwards.
CGTGCTCGATCAGTTCCAGCCCGGCGTGCGCGTCTCCGGCAAGCGCAACCCGAACTACTGGAAGAAGAACCACGGCTGGCTCGACAGCTTCGAGATCACCGTGGTGGCCGACGGCTCGGCGCGGATGAACGCGCTGATCTCCGGCCAGATCGACCTGATGAACCGCTGCGACCCGCGCACCGTCTCGCTGCTGGCCAAGAACACCAACATCACCACCTCGCGCTCGCCGGGCGGCTGGCATCCGGTGCTGGCGATGCAGACCGATGTCGCGCCGTACAACAATCTCGACATGCGCCTCGCGCTGAAATACGCGATCGATCGCGAGCAGATCACCAAGACGCTGTTCGCCGGCTATGGCTCGGTCGGCAATGATCACCCGATCCCGAAGGGCGATCCGTTCTTCCACAAGGAGCTGCCGCAGATCAAGTTCGACCCTGACAAGGCGAAGTTCCACTTCAAGAAGGCCGGCATGGCCGATGCGAAGATCAACCTCCAGGCCTCGGATGCCGCCTTCGCCGGCGCGGTCGACATGTGCACGCTGTTCCAGGCCTCGGCCGCGAAGGCGGGCGTGAAGGTCGACGTGAAGAAGGAGCCGGTCGACGGGTTCTGGGACAACGTGTGGCTCAAGGGCCAGTTCGTCACCTCCTACTGGGGCGGCCGTCCGGCGGCGACCCAGATGCTGGGCGTGGCCTACAAGGCCGGCGCGCCGTGGAACGAGAGCCACTGGAACAACCCGAAGTTCGACAAGCTGCTGGCCGATGCCCGCGCCGAGACCGACTTCAACAAGCGCAAGGTCTATATCTGGGCGATGCAGGAGATGTTGAGCAAGGAAGGCGGCGTGATCGTGCCGGGCTTCCGCGACTACCTCTCCGCGCACAGCAAGAAGGTCGGCGGCATCACCCCGCACAACGGCTTTGACCTCGACAACGGCCGCGTGCTCGACAAGGCCTGGATGAACGCCTGACCCATTCGGGCTGACGATCAGCGCGCCGGTCCCTCTGGGGCCGGCGCGTTTTTCGTTCGCGGAGAGGGCACAGCCAACGGATAAAAAAGTTTTTGCTTCTTTTTTCAAAAAGAAGCGCTTGCTTGCGCGCGCGCCGGCGTTGCCTTTCCCCCGCGCGCCGGCCTATGCACCAGAAGAATTCAGCGAGGAAAAACGACCATGACACCCACAGTGCGCACCGAGCGGCACGGCGGCATCGCGGTTGTGGAGATCGACCATCCGCCGCACAACGCGCTGGGGCAACCCGTGCGCGCGGCCCTGGCCGCGGCGCTGCGGGCGGCGCTGGACGATGCCGAGGTGAAGGGCGTGGTCCTGGCCGGGACCGGCCGCGGCTTCATCGCCGGCGCCGAGATGGCCGAGATCGCCGCCCCCGAGGCCGAACCGACGCTGGCCGTACTGTGCGCGCTGCTCGATGCGGCCGGGAAGCCCGTGGTCGCCGCCCTGCATGGTGCCGCTCTTGGCGAAGGGCTCGACCTCGCATTGGCCTGCCACGCCCGGGTGATGGCGCCCGACGCCTCGGTTGGCCTGCCGGAAGCGCGGATCGGCATGCTCTCCGGCGCCCTGCCGCGCCTGCTGCGCCTTGCCGGCGCCATGGCGGCGCTGGATATCGCCACCAGCGGCCGCCAGGTGGCCGCCGACGAGGCGATGAAACTTGGCCTCGCCGACGAGGTGGCGACGGATTGGCGCCAGCAGGCGGTCGCCCGTGCCGAGGCGCTCGCCGCCGCCGGCCACTGGCCGGTGACCAGCGCGCGCGATGTGCCGGCAGTCGACCGCGCGACGTTCGACACGGCGGCCCGCGCCGTCGCCAAGCGGGCGCGCGGCGCGGTGGCGCCGGCCGCCGCC
>JAPLOH010000261.1 GCA_026400845.1 Alphaproteobacteria bacterium | reverse complement strand
TTCGACGGTGCCGGCGCGGGTCTCCCAGTCACGGTCACGGTAGCCATTGCGCTGGTTGCGCCGGGTCTCGCTGCGCTCGCCGTGGCCGGCACCGCACAGTTCACCCGTCTCCAGTTGCATCAGGCGCTCGGCGGCAAAGCCGATCATCTCGCGCAGAAATGTCGCGTCAGAGCCCTTCTCCAGAAGTGCGCGAAGGGCGATCTTGTCGTCGGTCATCGTGGTGGTCCTCAGGTGAGAGTGGCGTGTTGCAACCCAACCCTACCCACGGCCATCGCGATGGCCACTGACTGGCCTGCCTACGCCAGACTCGTGGCGGTCGCTGCGGCAGGCCAGTCAGTGGCCTCCTACACCACCACCGGGGACACGACCCTCGCTGCCAAGGCAGAGCTTCCAGATACCCCTTGGAAACACTGAGAAAGCTAGAGGGCGCGTAGTCGTGGGTGGTTCCCGACCTGCGAACCAGACGTTGCGTCACGGCGCCGCCATTCTCGTCGCCAGTTTTCGCACCCCCTCGGCCGTGCAGACATTGCCCTGTATCGACCGGATGTCCTTCGCGTTCAGCGTCGCAGCGATCTCCGCCCAGCGTCCGCGCTTCGAACCGCCCCGAAGAGCGACTTTCACAGCCATTGGTGGAGGCCGACCCATCACGTCTTTGCTGATGCAGCTGAGAATGCCGCAAATGACTCTCCGGCGTCGGCCATCGCGATACGTCAGTCAGCCGGTCAATCAATCGCTACCCGGATTGTACAAGTTGTCGTCCCGCGCCGGGCGCCTTCGGACATCCAATGGTAGGCCCCCTACCCCTTCTTGATGTCTTTGATCAGATCGGCAAGCGCGTCGCGCACCCCATCGGCAGCATCCAGCACCGCTTCGATCCACAGAGGCTGCCGCTCCGTCGGATGCTCCCGTCGCGCTGTCCACATCACTCGGTTCTCGTACGGCTTGGCCCCTTTGACCGCGTTCGCCACGGCAATCGCGTAATTCTGGCTGGCCAGTTTGTGCCCGGGGATTTTCCACGGCACCTGCACGGCCCCGGTCCGTTCGAACCCGAGGGGATTGACAATCCCATCCACCGTCGGAATCCGCACGATCAATACCTTATTGACCGCCTACGTCACCCCGAGCCCCGCATAGGAATCCAGAAACGCGACGAGCTTAGCCCTGCTCCCCTTCGCAACCGTCTCCAGCTCGGCAAAGAACGCCTGCTCTTTCGCCGTCATCACACTACCTCTCCTCCCAATTCCTGCGGTACCACTCCACCCCGGACAACACCAGAAACCCGGCTCCAGATATCGGGCTTCCTATAAATCAGATTTCTGACCGAGCCGGAATCCCGCGTCCGTTCAAGCGATTGCCGTGCGGATCGTGATACCCCTTGTGTTGGCGCCAGCAAGGCCGCCGAAGATATCGCGAAGCTCACGCCGTTCGCCAGATCTGAGGTGCCAGCGACGAACCTCGGCATATGCCCTGGCAGCCGGAGTTGCTTGAGCTTCCAGCGTCTTGATGTACGCTACTGGGCCCGTCTCGGTGCGGACCTCACCAACAAACCCGGCGTTGCCGCCTACATCGAGCGCATGAACGCCCGCCCCGCCATGCAGCGCGCCTGGGCTGCCTGACCGTGCTCCCGCAGCGCGATGGCCACGGATGATCATCCGGCACCCGCCAGCCCTAAATTCCACGGCACGAGCGGCCAGCGAATGAGACGACTACAACCATAATGGTCGCCATGACGATCACCGCCGTCGCCAGCGCCTGTGTCCCCGCCAGCGACGTCAGGCTCAGGCTCGCGCTCGTCAGGATGATCCCCATCGCGTTCATTGTCCGCGCCAGAGCGAACAGTTCGGCCTTCCGGTGCGGCGGCGACAATGCGTCGAGCCGCAGCGAATAGTACGTGCTCAGCGGCGACATGAAGCATCCCACCATCACCGCGCCCACCACCGTGGCCACCACCGACAACTGCGACGCAGCCAGCCCAGCCCCCATGCTCATCATCACAAGATAGCCAGCAACTGCCCGCCGGCCCGGCATGCGGTTCCGAACGCTCACCCACACGCCCCCGCCCACCGACGCCACGCACAGCGCGACGGTGAAGATGAACCCCATTGCCGGGGCATAGCCATAGTTCATCGCCAGTGACACCGCCCCGATCTCGATCGAGGAAACCACGGCGCTGTTGGCCAACGTGCAGCCCAGCCAAAGCAGGATCGCCGGCGTCACCAGGCTGCCCCCGCCCGTCGCCGGCGCCCGCGAGGTGGCGTGCGATATTCCCGGCATCAGCACCGCCGGCACCCCGCCCAGCAGGCTCAGCACCAGCAGCGCCAGCATCGGATCGATCGTCCCGAGCACCGAGGCGGCCACCGGCGCCGCGACGAATGTAAACTCGCCCAATGTCGCCGCCATGCCCAGCGTCCGCGGCATTCGCGCGGGCTCGACAAAATAGTTCAGTACCGACCGCAGGTAGCCGAACGCCGCTCCATTGACACAACCGGCCAGCGCCGCCGCAACAAGCAGAAGCGTGAAGGGGGCCCCCGCCGCCGCCAACGCCGCCACGCCCGCCAGCGCCAGAGTCCGCGTGGCCACCAGCACCCGCAGGAACGAAACCGCGTTCCAGCGCCGCCCCAGCCGCGCCACGGGCACCGCGCCGACCACCTGGGCGATGGTGATAACCAGCACGATCGCCGCCCCGCTGCCGGGATCGCCGGTCAGCGGTATCGCGAGCAGGGCGAAAACGATCGGGCCCGCGGCTTGCGGCACGCCGAATGTACCATAAGACAGCAGCCAGCGAAGGAGCGCCCCGCGGGCAACGGCGCGGCCTGGCTCCGGGGCCCGATCCGTAGCCGGCACGCGTGCAGTGGATTGCCCGGGGTTATCGGTCATTCGGGTCGCGTACACCGACGTTCCCCAGATGACCAGCCCATGCTGGACTCGCAAATCGTGCCGGGAAGGGTGCTCCAGGACGTCGTTAGTTCTTGTATTGTTCTTTAAGCTACAATAGCATCCCGCTATGCCCCAGCCCATCCCTCCGACGATCCCCGAGAGCGAGCTTGAGACGGTCCCGGCGGCCGCCATCCTGGATGGAACCGGCATTCGTGTGTAATACCAATGCTCAGTGATCAGAACCCATGCGCCCAATCGCGCAGTCCGATGGACATGATGCGCCACGGTTGGGCTTCGAGTTTGTTCCATGCATCGCAGCAGTGATCGATGAGATCGTCGGCGTCGAGAAAGATGCGGTTGGACAGCCAGTTGTCGCGCATGAACTGCCAGATGTTCTCCGGCGGGTTGAGCTCGGGGCACTTTGCCGGCAGCGGCACGATGGTGATGTTGGCCGGCACGACGAGTTTCGCCGAGAGGTGCCATCCGGCCTGGTCGAGCAGCAGGGCTGCATGGCGTCCGGGGGCGTCGGGGGCGGGGCGGAACGG
>JAPLOH010000076.1:386-12592 GCA_026400845.1 Alphaproteobacteria bacterium | reverse complement strand
GACCGCCTCGCGCAGCCCGCCTGAGCGTCAGGCGCCGCGCAGGTGGCAGGCGACGGCGTGGTCGGGGGTGAGTTGCCGGAGGGGTGGGGGGGATTCGCGGCATTTTGGTACCGCGATGGGGCAGCGGGTGTGGAAGCGGCAGCCTGGTGGTGGGTTCATGGGGCTGGGGATATCGCCTTCGAGCACGATGCGGTCGGTGCGGGCGCGGGGATCGGCGATGGGGGCGGCGGCGATGAGGGCTTCGGTGTAGGGGTGGATGGGGCGGGCGAAGATCGCGGTTTTTGGCGCGATCTCGACGATTTCGCCGAGGTACATGACGGCGATGCGGTGGCCGATGTGTTCGACGACGCCGAGGTCGTGGGAGATGAAGAGGAAGGCGAGGCCGCGTTCTTCCTGGAGGTCCATGAGCAGGTTGAGGACTTGGGCCTGGACGGAGACATCGAGGGCGGAGACGGCTTCGTCGGCGACGATGAGGCCTGGATCGAGCGCGAGGGCGCGGGCGATGCCGAGGCGTTGGCGTTGGCCGCCGGAGAATTCGAAGGCGTAGCGGCGCATGGTATCGGCGCGCAGGCCGACGCGTTCGAGCAGGGCGGCGACTTTGTCGGTGCGGGCCTGTTTGTCGAGATCGCCGTAGTTTTCGAGGGGTTCGCCGACGATGGTGCCGACGGTGAGGCGGGGGTTGAGGGAGGCGTAGGGGTCTTGGAAGACCATTTGGGCGTGGCGGCGATGGGGGCGCATCGCGGCGTCGCCGAGGTGGGTGACGTCGGTGCCGCGGAGGCGGATGGTGCCGGCGGTGGGTTCCATGAGGCGGAGGATGAGGCGGCCGACGGTGGATTTGCCGCAGCCGCTTTCGCCGACCAGGCAGAGGGTTTCGCCGGGCGCGATATCGAGGCTGACGCCATCGACGGCGCGCACCATGGCGACGGTGCGCTGCAACAGGCCGCGGCGGACGGGGAAATGCTTGGTCAGGCCGCTGACCGAGACGACCGGCTCGCTCATGGCGTGGCTTCCCAGCAGGAGACGAGGTGGCCGCCGCTGCCTTCGCGCAAAGGCGGGGCTTCGGCGGCGCAGCGGGCGGTGGCGAGGGGGCAGCGGGGGGCGAAGGCGCAGCCGGCGATGGGTTCGCGCAGATTGGGCACCATGCCCGGGATTTCCTGCAGGCGGCGGGCGGGGGCGACGCCGCGGCGATGGCGGGGGATGGAGGCCATCAGGCCGCGCGTGTAGGGGTGGAGCGGGCGATCGAACAGGTCGTTCACCTCCGCCTCCTCCACCTTGCGGCCGGCGTACATGACGATGACGCGCTGGCAGGTTTCGGCGACGACGCCGAGATCATGGGTGATGAGCAGTATGGCGGCGCCGATGCGGCCTTTGAGCTCGATCATCAGCTTGAGGATTTGCGCCTGGATGGTGACATCGAGCGCGGTGGTGGGTTCGTCGGCGATCAGGAGTTGGGGATGGCAGGACAGCGCCATGGCGATCATCACGCGCTGGCGCATTCCGCCGGAGAACTGGTGCGGATAGTCCTTCACGCGCCTAGCGGCATCGGGGATGCGCACGAGGGTGAGCATTTCGGCGGCGCGGGCGAAGGCTTCGGTTTTGCTTTTGCCCTGGTGGATCATCACGGCCTCGGCGATCTGCTCGCCCACGGTGAGGACCGGGTTGAGCGAGGTCATCGGCTCCTGGAACACCATGGCGATGCGATCGCCGCGGATGCGCCGCATCTCGGCTTCGTCGAGGCCGAGCAGATCTCGCCCGCCGAAGGTGACGCTGCCGCCGACGGTGCGGCCGAGGCCGGCGGGGAGCAGGCGGAGGATGGAGAGCGCGGTGACGGATTTGCCGCAGCCGCTTTCGCCGACGATGCCGAGGGTTTCGCCGGCTCCGATGCTGAAGCTCAGCCCGTCGACGGCGCGGGTAACGCCGTCCTGGGTGAAGAAATGGGTGCGCAGGTCCCGCACATCGAGAATGGGGGCGTCCATGCTCACATCCGCCTCGCGAGGCGGACGTCGAGGAAGTCGCGCAGCCCGTCGCCGACCAGGTTGACGGCGAGGATCACCATGGCAAGCGCGGTGCCGGGGGCGAACACCGTCCAGGGTGCGCGGGCGACGAAGAGGCGGGACTGGGCGATCATGTTGCCCCAGGTGGGGATTTCTGGCGGCACCCCGGCGCCGAGGAAGGAGAGCCCGGCCTCGATGAGGATGGCCGAGGCGGTGATGTAGGTGGCCTGCACGATCAGGGGCGCGATGGTGGAGGGCAGGATGTGGCGCAGCACGATTTTCTGCCCGCGGCTGCCGCCGGAGACGGCGGCCTCGATATAGGGCATTTCGCGCACCGTCAGCACGACCGAGCGGACCAGGCGGACGACGCGGGGGATCTCGGGGATGGTGATGGCGATGATGACGATGCTGACGCTGGCCTTGTTGAGGGACACGAGGGCGATGGCGAGCAGGATGGCGGGGATGGCCATCAGCCCGTCCATGAAGCGCATGACGATGGCGTCGACCCGGCGCCAGTAGCCGGCGGCGAGGCCGATGCCGAGGCCGATGATGACCGAGAGGGCGGCGACGGTGACGCCGACGAGGAGCGAGATGCGGGCGCCGTGCACGGTGCGGGCGTAGATGTCTCGCCCGAGATGGTCAGTGCCGAGCCAGTATTTGGCGCCGGGGGGCAGCAGGCGGTCGGCGGGGATCAGCAGCACCGGGTCGCCGGTGATCCAGGGAGCGGCGAGGGCGACCAGGACGACGACGACCAGGATCATCGCGCCGAGCACGATGGTGGGGTTGCGGCGGGAGAAGCGGGCGATGCGCATCTCAGCCTCTCACCCGCGGGTCGAACAGCGTGTAGGAGAGGTCCACCAGCAGGTTCACCAGCACGTAGACGCCGGAGAACACCATGATGACGCCCTGGATGATCGGGTAGTCACGCCTTGCGATGGCATCGACCACGAGGCGGCCGATGCCGGGGATGTTGAAGACGGTCTCGGTGATCACCACGCCGCCGATCAGCAGGGCGATGCCGTTGCCGATGATGGTGGCGATGGGCACGGCGGCGTTTTTCAGGGCGTGGCGGAACAGCATCGAACGCGTGGCGACGCCCTTGGCGCGGGCGGTGCGCATGTAGTCCTCGGCCAGCACGTCGAGCATGGTGGTGCGGGTGATGCGGGCGATGAGGGCGACATAGGCCATGCCCAGTGCGATCGAGGGCAGCACCAGGTTGCGCAGCCACAGCACCAACCCGTCGGCGATCGGGGAATAGCCCTGCACCGGCAGCCATTTGAGGTTGATGGCGAAGACGAAGATCAGCACATAGCCGACGACGAAGACCGGCACGGAGAAGCCGAGCACGGCGAACCCCATCACCAGCCGGTCGATCCAGCTGCCGGCCTTGGCGGCGGCGAGCACGCCGATGGAAATCGCCAGGAACACGGCGACCAGCAGGGTGGTGATGGCGAGCGAGACGGTGGGTTCGGCGCGCTGGGCGATGAGGGAGGAGACCGGATCGCCCCAGAACATCGAGGTGCCGAGATCGCCCTGCACGAGCGCGACCAGCCAGACCAGGAACTGCTTCCAGACCGGCTGGTCGAGCCCCAGCTGCGTGCGGATGCGGGCGATGTTCTCGGGCGTCGCGTTCTCACCCGCGATGATCGAAGCGGGATCACCGGGGGCGAGGTGCAGCAGGAGGAAAACACAGATCGCAACAATGCCCATGACGGGCAACATCGAGAGCAGGCGGCGCAGGATGGTGCCGGTCATGGGGTTAAGCCGTGATCAGGTCTTGCTCACGTTCCACAGCGGGATCGCCTCCGGCACCTTGAGCCAGCCGGTGACGTTCTTGCGGTGGGCGGCGGGCTGACGCCACTGGCCGTAGTACATGTGGGGCACGATGTCCCAGGCGTTCTCCTGCAACTCGCGGCCCACTGCCTGCCGTTCGGCCAGTGTCGGGGCGTTGATCCACTTGGTGCGGAGTTCCTCGTTTTTCGCGTCGCTCGGCCAGCCGAACCAGCCCTTGTCGCCGGTCGTCGCCATGCCGCCGATCATGTAGGGATTGGCGTTGGAGAGGCCGCCCGAGGAGGTGAAGAACACGTTCCAGCCGCCCTGGTCGGGCGCGCCCTTGTTGGCGCGGCGCTGTACCACGTTGGCCCAGTCCATCGGCGCGAGCTGCACGTTGTAGCCGGCGGCGCGGAGTTGCTGGGCGAAGACGGTGGCGGCGTTCATCATGTAGGGGATGTTGGTGGCTTGCAGCACCACCACCGGCCGCCCGTCATAGCCGCCGGCCTTCATCAGCTCGCCGGCCTTGGCGAGGTTCGGGCCGCCCTTGAACCAGCCGGTATTGGCGTCGTTCTCCATCGGCGAACCGCAGGTCATCCAGCCGCCGCAGGCCGCGTACCATTTCCGGTCCACGAAGGTCGGCTTCATCATCTCCTCTTGGTTGACGATGTAGAGGAGGGACTGGCGCAGCAGCTTGTTGTCGAAGGGCGGGTGCAGCCAGTTGAGGCCGATATAGCCGACGGTGCCGAGATCGGCGAGGTTGATGAGGTTGATGTTGCGGTCGGTCTGGATCTGGTCGAGCAGGTCGATCGGCGGGATTTCGTAGAAGTCGATTTCGCCGGCCTGCAGCGCGGCGACCGCGGTCTGGCTGTCCGGCATGTTCTGGAAGATCACGCGGTCAACCTTCACCACCTTGCCGCCGGCCGAGGCCGAGGGCGGCTCGTTGCGCGGATTGTAGTTGGGGTTCTTGTCGTAGATATATTGCGAGCCCGCCCTGGTCTCGGCCTGGTTCATCACGAACGGCCCGGAGCCGATGATCGTGTCGATCTTCTGCATCGGGTCGGTCTCGGCCTCCTTCTTGCGCATCACGAAGAGGACCGGCGTGGACGGCGAGGAGAACCCGTCGAGCAGCAGCGGGAAGCGCTCCTTGAGCGAGACGACGAACGTCTTGTCGTCCTTGGTCGAGATGTCCTTCAGGCGTTGCAGCATGAGCTGACCGGTGCCGGAGCGGACCGCCCAGCGGCGGATCGAGGCGGCGGCGTCGGCGGCGGTCACGGATGAGCCGTCGGAGAATTTGAGGCCGTCGCGGAGTTCGAAGGTCCAGGTCAGTTGGTCGTCCGAAACGCCGTATTTGGACACCATCTGCGGCTTCGGCTGGAGCTTGTCGTCCACGCCGAACAGCTGATCATAGACCATGGCGCCGTGGTAGGCGGACATGTTGGCGGTGGTCCAGATCGGGTCATAGGTGGGGATGTCGCCATGCATCACCGCGCGGATGGTGCGCGAGGCCGGTGGGCGTGTTTGTGCGGTAAGAATTCCCGGCGCTGCCGCGGCCCCCGCCGCCGCCATACCGGTACGCATGATCGTCCGACGCGTCGTCTTCATCGTTCGGGCTCCCTGGTTGCAGCGCCGGCGCCTCTTGCGGGCGTCGTCATCGCTGAGAACGGTAACACTAGCCCTGCTTTGATCGCCGTCACAAGCAGCGTTGACAGGCGTGCGGCCCGCTCCGACCATCCGCCCAATCATCGCGGAGGATCGCGCCATGTCCCACCAGGCCTCGACGCCCGGCTCCAATGCCATCCTGTTTGAGCGCAATGCGCTGGTGAAGATGCGCGACGGGGTGGAGCTTGCCGTCGACGTCATCCGGCCGGATGACGCGCATCGGCGGCCGGCCATTCTCAACTTCAATCCATATCACAAGGACGGCCGTGGCGGGCGGACGGCGGTGGAGAGTGTGCATCGGCATTTCGCCGCGCGCGGGTACGCCGCCGTTACCGCCGATCTGCGCGGGCTCGGCAATTCCGGCGGCACCAGCCCGGAGTGCTTCGCGCCGCAGGAGGCGCTCGACGGGCATGACCTTGTCGAGTGGATCGCGGCCCAGCCGTGGTGCGATGGGAATGTGGGGATGTGGGGGGTGTCCTATCCCGGGATCACCTCGCTGTCGGCGGCGGCGATGAGCCCGCCGCATTTGAAGGCGATCGTGCCGATCCACGCGACGTCGGACCTGCATCGTGGCGTGGTGTCGCTGGGCGGCACGCGCCCGGGTTTCTGGATGCGGGCGGATTGGGGGCCGCGGATGCTGGCCTATAATTTGATGCCGCCGCAATTCGCCGATGATGCCGGGCGTTGGGCGCGGGTGTGGGCCGAGCATCTGGCGGAGAACTTGCCGTGGATCGCGGATTTTGCCGCGCATCCGGGGTTTGATCAGTTCTGGCAATCGCGCGTCGCGGACATGAGCAAGGTCACGGTGCCGACGCTGCATATTTGCGGCTGGCGCGATCTCTATACGGATTGCACGCCGCTCGATTATCTCGCCAATGCCGGGCCGAAGCGGCTGATCATGGGGGCGTGGAAGCACGAGTTTCCCGATAGCGGGCGCGAGGCGCCGGCGGCGGGGCTGGCGGAGATGGAGCGCTGGTTCGGCCTGTACTTGATGGGGCGGCCAACCGGGATCGACCGGGAGCCGCCGGTCAATATCTATCTGCAGGGGCGCGAGGGGTTCTGGCGGGCGGAGACGCAGTGGCCGCCGGCGCGGCAGGCGCCAATAGAGCTGAACCTCGCGCCGGACGGGACGCTGGGCGGGGCGGGGGAGGGGGCGAGCAGCTACGACTATGACCCCACGGTCGGGCTGCATTCCCTGGCCTGGGACCCCTGGACGACCTCGCTCGATCCATCGGTGGCGCGGGATCATTCGGCGGATGATGCGCGGTCGCTGTGCTTCACGTCGGCGCCGCTCACCGCTCCGATGGAATTGATCGGCAATGCCGAGGCGATGCTCGATGTGACCGCGAGCGCCCTGCCGCTCAATCTCGTGGTGAAGCTTTCGGCGGTGGCGCCCAACGGGCGCTCGGTGTTGATCACCACTGGCTGGATCGATCTTGCGACGCAGGCGCGTTCGGGGACGCGCGGCCAGGTTCGCGTGCCGTTGCGTGCCACCGGGTATCGGCTGCTGCCGGGCGAGCGGCTGCGGGTTTCCGTTGCCTGTGCGGATTTCCCGCGGGTGTGGCCGACCCCGGTGCCGGCGACGTTGGTGCTGCACCATGGTGCGAGCCGCATTCGCTTGCCGGTGTGCCCGGAACCTGCCGAGCCAATTCGGCCGAATTGGGGGCGGCTGCAATCGGCGGCGCTGGCTTCGCCGAATGACAGCGGCGGCGGGCAGACCTGGGATATTTCGCGGGATCTGATGACCGATACGGCGCGGCTTTCGGCCACCAAGTCGGAGTCGGTGCGGATCGACGGCACCACGCGGGTGGCGACCCAGCATGAATATGGCGCCGCGGTTGCCGCCTTGCGGCCCGATCTGGCGCGGATGCACTCCAACACGACCGTGCGGATCGAGCAGCCGGTGCAGACGACGGAACTGACCATCCGCACGCTGACCACCTCGCACGCCGCCTCCGCCGAGGTGCGCATCACCATCGACGGCCAGCCCTTTTGGCACCGCACCTGGAATTTCACGGAGACCGCCTGATGCCCCGCGCCCCTGCTGCCCGCCTGAACCAGATCGGCTCCGCACTGCTCATCGCCGCCGGGGCGCCGCCGGAGGAGGCGGAGATCGTGATGCGGCATTGCATCGACGCCAATCTGGCTGGGCATGACTCGCACGGGATCATCCAGATCCCCACCTATATCGACCGCATCCAGGCCGGGCATATCGTGCCGGGCGCGAAGTGGGACATCGTGCAGGAGTCGGCGACCACGACCGTGGTGGATGGCAATTGGGGCTTCGGCTACGTCGCCAATGAGCGGGCGATGAAATACACCATCGACAAGGCGCGCACCGCCAATGTCGCCGCCGCCACGGTGTTCCGCCAGGGGCATATCGGGCGCCTCGCCTCCTATCCGCTGATGGCGGCCGAGGCGGGGATGATCGGGTTGATCACCGCGGATTCCGGCCGGGCACCCAAGCATGTCGCGCCGTTCGGCGGGCGCGAGGCGCGGCTTGGCACCAACCCGATTTCGATCGCCGTGCCGTCCGATCTCGACGGGCCGTTGTTTTTGGACATGGCGACGTCGGCGGTTGCGGCCGGCAAGGTCTCGCTTGCCGCCGCGCGGGGGCAGGCGATCCCCGAGGGCTGGATACTCGATCCCTCAGGCAACCCCACCACCGACCCCAAGCAACTCCGCGCCGGCGGCGCTTTGCTGCCGCTCGGCGGCAGCGAGGGCTACAAGGGCACCGGGCTCGCAGTCATGGTGGAAATCCTTTGCGGGCTGCTGACCGGGCTCGGCTTCGGTATCGACCCGACCGGGCGCCACAATGACGGCTGCTTCATGGCGGTGTTCAACGTCGAAGCCTTTCGCCCGTTGGCGACTTTCAAGCGCGAGGTCACTGAATTCGCCGCCTTCCTCAAGGCGACCCAGCCGTCCGCCGGCAGCCCTGGCGTCTATTATCCCGGCGAAATCGAGCACCTCAGGGAAGTCGAGCGCCGTCGCGAGGGTATCGAGGTCGAGGAGGTGACCTGGAAGAAGCTGCAATCCCTCGCCGCCGGCTACGGGCTCACCGAGCGCCTCGGCCTGGGCTGAAGGTATTCAGCGCGGCCGGCGTTCGGGGCCGGCGAGGGCGAAGGCGCGCGTGAACACCTCGTCCGGCGTCAGCGTCTGCATGTCGTCGACCTTGATCACCGCCAGCCACTCCCCGCGCGCGCCGCGTGGCGCGGTCAGGGCCGGGTCGCTCTCGGGCCCGAACAGCACCAGGCTCGGGCTGCCCGACATCGCCGCGAGATGCATCGGGCCGGTGTCATTGCCGACGGCGACGCAAGACTGGCGCGCGATGTCATGGATTTCGGCCAGCGAGGTCTTGCCGATGAGATCCACCGCGTCGCGGCAGAACAGGCGGATGATCTTGCCGATATCCTCCTCGCCCCTGCCGCCGATGATCACCGGCATGATGCCCCGATCGGCCAGCATGCGGGCGAGCAGGCCGTAGTGCTCCGGCGGCCACCGCTTGCCCGGGCGACGCACCGCAGCACCCGGCGCCAACAAGGCAAAGCGTCGCGGCAGCGTGGCCTCGCTGCGCGGCAACCAGGACAAATCGGGCGGCGGGAAGTCGGCAATCCCCGCCATTTCGAGCTGCTCGCGCTGGCGTTCACGCGTATGCATCGCATCGCGCGCGGGGTTGGCATGCGGCAGCGCACATCCGGTGGCAATGCCGGACCAGCGCGGCCGGCCGGCGAGTGCGAAATAGCGTGATGAACGGCCGGAGGTCTGCAAGTCATAGACCATGCCGAAGCCCTGCAACTGCCGGCGCAGGCGCAGCAGGCCGGGGAGGTTCCACCAGCTTGGCCTTGAGTCGATTTCGATGCGGTCGAACCACGGCGCGGCGCGGGCGAGGGGGGCGAAAGGCACGGTCGTCAGCAGGGTGATCTCGTCGCCGGGGTGATGGGCGCGGATCGCTGCGAAGGGGCCGAAGGACTGCACGAAATCCCCGAAGGCGCCGAGGCGGATCACCAGCACCCGCATCAACCGAGCACCTCGCGATAGACGTCGATGGTCGCGGCCTGCAATCCCGCGGTGGTATAGCGGGCGGAAACCGATGCACGTGCCGCGGCCCCGATCGCCGTGCGCTCAGCTTCCGGCAAGCGCAACGCGGCGTCGATCTGTACCGCCAGTGCCTCGGCGTCGCCCGGCTTCACGTGGAATCCGGTGACCCCGTGCTCGATGGTCTCCGCCGCCCCGCCGTGGTCGGTGCCGACCACCACGCGGGCCATCGCCTGCGCCTCGATCACCACCCGCCCGAACCCCTCGGGCGCGATGGAGGGATTGACCACGACGTCCGACAGCATCAGCGCGGCCGCCATGTCGTCGCAATGGCCGACCAGCCGCACCCGCTCGCCAACCCCGAGGCGCTCGGCCAGTGCCACCAGCTCGGCGGTGAACTTGCGCCGGCCCTGATCGTCGCCGACCAGCACCAGGCAGGCCTCGCGGTTCTCCATCATCGCCAGCGCTTCGATCAGCACGGTCTGGCCCTTCCAACGCGTCAACCTGCCCGGCAGCATGATGGTCGGCGCCCCGTCGGGCACGCGCCATACCTTGGCGAGCTTGACCTTGCGGTCGGTCGAGACCCGCTCGGGGTCGAAAATCGCCGGATCGACCCCGCGCGGCACCACGCGGATGCGCTCCGGGGCGATGCCGTGGCGGCGCTGGATCAGGTCAGCGATGAAGTGGCTGATGGCGATGACGATTTCGCCCCTGGCCATGACCGCGTTATAGCGCCGCTTGCCGACGAAATCCTCGCCGTAGGGCGCATGGTACGTGGTGACGAAATGAACGCCGGTCCGCCGTGCCGCGAGCCAGGCCGACCATGCCGGCGCCCTTGAGCGGGCGTGCACGATATCGACGCTGGCCGCCTGGATCAGCGTTGCGAGACGGGCGGCGTTGCGCCAGATCCGCCATGGGTTCTTGCTGTCGAGCGGCATCGTGACGTGCCGCCCGCCGGCATGCTCGATTGCCGGCACCAGCCGCCCGCCGGCACTTGCCACCACCGCGCCACCGCCGGCCCGGCAGATCGCCTGGGTCACCTCCACCGTGCCGCGCTCCACTCCGCCGCCGTCAAGTGCCGGAAGTACCTGGAGTATGATCGGATAGGGAGAATTTGCCGCCGCGTTCATGATGCGGGCTATATCACTGTTGGTCGTGATTGAAAGGGACACACGATGGAGCGGAGCGGGGTGTTGGACCGGGGTGACGGCGTTGGGCTCGCCTGGTCCTTGCTGAAGAGCGGGGCTTCGCTGGACGGCGAGGAGCCGACAGTGGTGTTCCTGCCCGGCTTCAACAGCGACATGGCCGGCGTGAAGGCGACCGGCCTGCGAGATGCCTGTGCCGCGGCGGGCCGGGCCATGCTGCGGCTCGACTATTCCGGCCACGGCATCAGCGGCGGCGCCTTCGCGGATGGCTCGATCGGGCGTTGGATGGAGGATGCGCTGCTGCTCATCGACCGGCTCACCGAGGGGAAGCTGCTGCTGGTCGGCTCGTCGATGGGCGGATGGATCGCACTTTTGATCGCGCTGCGCCGCCCGGAACGCGTGGCGGCCATCGTCGGCATCGCCGCCGCGCCCGACTTCACCGAGAGCCTGATGTGGGCAGGCATGAGCGAGGCCCAGCGCGCCGAGGTGATGACGGTCGGCTACCGCACCATCCCAAGCCAGTACGGCGATCCCTACGTGATCACAAGCGGCCTCATCGAGGACGGGCGCAACCATCTGCTGCTCGGCGGCCCCATCGACATCAACTGCCCGGTGCGCCTGCTGCAAGGCCAGCGCGACGACGATGTGCCGTGGCGCCAGGCGATCACGCTCGCCGAATGCCTGCGTTCGGAGGACGTCGAGGTGGTGCTGATCAAGGACGGCGATCACCGTCTGTCACGCGACAGCGACATCGCCCTGCTGCGCCGCACCGTCGGCGCCCTCCTCGGCGAGGATCGCTTCTAGTCCGGTGCGGTAGTCCGGGTAGCGCCAGCGATACTCGAGCGCAGCCTGGGTCGCCTGCGAGCGGGTGCGGCGATTCTCAGACCAGAACGAGCGGGCCATCGCGCTCATGCCGACCGCGGCTGCGGGCCAGGGTAGCAAAGGCGGCGGAGGGATGCCGAGCAGCCGGGCGGCCTCGGTAGTCACCGCGGCGCTCTCGGCCGGGAGGTCGTCGGCCAGATGAAGGATGCGGCGGCCCTTCGAGCGCTCCTGGAGGAGGGCCGCGCACACCGCGCCCGCAATATCATCGCGATGGATGCGCGAGAAGGCGTGGCCGGGTTTGTCGATCCGGCGCGCCGTGCCGGCGCGCAGGGCATCGAAGGCCGAGCGACCGGGGCCGTAGATGCCCGCGAGGCGAAACAGATCGACGGCCCGCGTATCCGCGAACTCCCCCCAGGCGTCCTCCACCTTCAGGCGCAGCACCCCCCGCCCGCTTGCCGGTGCCGGTGCTGTCGTCTCGTCCACCCAACCGCCCGCGCGGTCCCCATAGACGGCGGTGGAGGAGAGGTAGCCGATCCAGCGCAACTCGGATGCCCCGGCGATCTCGGCGTGATAGGCGCGCAGGGCCGGGTCCCCCGCCGGCTCCGGCGGCGCGGTGACGAGGATATGTGATGCCGACGCGATCGCACGCGCGGCATCTGCGAAGGGCACGCAGGGCAGGGCGGAGCCCGGCGCGGCGCGGCGTGAGGCCACCATCGCGGGAATGCCCAGCGCCTGGGCCCTGAGCGCGATAGCCACACCGGTGTAGCCATGCCCAAAA
>JAPLOH010000076.1:0-301 GCA_026400845.1 Alphaproteobacteria bacterium | reverse complement strand
TGTTCGCCTCGCACGGACTACACTGAAGCGGAGATGAACACCCGTATACTTTCCGCCATCGCTGGCCTCCTGTTGCTCGCCGTCATCGCGGTGCTGGGGTGGGGCTGGTACGCCGCGCAATCGCCGGATATCGAGGAAGTGGCACCTAGCACAAGCGCCCTGCCGGTGCCGCCTGTGCCACCTCGTCTGGCACAGGGGAGGGACTACGAGCAATGCCTTGGCATGCTCGACAACGATCCCGCGGCGGCGGCCGGCTTCGCGATCGGCTGGGCGGCGGTGGGCGGCGGCGATGGCGCCCGCC
>JAPLOH010000292.1 GCA_026400845.1 Alphaproteobacteria bacterium | reverse complement strand
GCGCCTTCGTGCTCGACGCCTTCGAGATCATTTTCGTGGTGCTGCCGATCGTCCTGCCGCCGCTTCTGATACGCGTTGCCGATGCGCGCTGGGTGGCGGTGCTGGTGCTTTTGACCTTGCAGGCCAGCTTCCTGCTGCCGCCGTTCGGCTATGCGCTGATGATGGTGCGTGGCGCCCTCAAACCGGCCGCGCCGTTCCCGGCTTTCATCAAGGCGCTGGCGCCGTTCCTGGTGGCGCAGTGGTTGCTGCTGGTCGTCGTGCTGATGTTCCCGCGCCTGGTTCACTTCATGGACAACGCAAAGGGCACGACCCGCAGCACGGTCGACACTCTGTCCAAGGAAGAACTGGACAAGCGTATCAACGAGATGATCGTCCTGCCGCCGCCGCCGGACCTCATCGAGAGCGGGCCGAGCGTGGCCGCCCCGCACGCCGACTGCTTCTACACCCCCGGCTGCTGGGTGTACCGCGCCAACCGCTACGTGTGGCGGCCCGGCTACTGGGTGGACCACCGCCCGGAGTGGGTGTGGGTGCCCGACCACTACCGCTGGACGCCGTGCGGGTACGTGTACGTGCCCGGCTACTGGGACTGCCCGCTCGACGCCCGCGGGGTGCTGTTCGCGCCGGTGTACTTCCGGGCGGCGGTGATCGACCGCCCGCGGTTCGTGTACACGCCGGCGTACGTGGTGCCGGCGGCCAACCTGCACACCTGCCTGTTCGTGCGGAGCGGTCGCGCGGCGTACTACTTCGGCGACTACTTCGAACAACGATACACGACCGTCGGTTACAGCTCGTGGTGCGGGTCGTCGATCCGCGGGAGCGGGTTCGCGGTGAGTGTGAGCGTCGGACGCACACACTATGACCCGCTGTGGAGCTACTACTCGCTGTCGTACCGCGACACCCCCCAGTGGCAGACGAACGTGACCAACGTGTACGTCGGGCGGTTCAAGGGCGACGTGCCCCGCCCGCCCCGCACGGCGATCCAGAACAACGTCACCAACGTGACGAACGTGACCAACATCACGAACATCACCAACAACAACGCCCCAGCCGCCGCCAGCGTCAACCGTGGCGCCACCACCGTCGTGCCGTCCGCGACCATGACAGGCTCGCAGCCGGTCGCGCGCAGCGTGCAACAAGTGCCGGCGAGTTCGTTGTCGCAGATCCAGCCGGTGCGGGCGCCCGCGGTGCAGCCGACTACGGCAACCGTGGGCGTCACTCCCGCAGTGGCGCGGTCGATGAACCTGCCGCCGGCGACGCCCGGCGTGACTGCGCCGCGCCCGGTGGCGCCTGGTCCAGCGGTGCAGCCGGTGGCCACTGGCTCCTCCGTGCCGCTGCGCCCGAGTAGCGTCGCCGCGGCACCGGCGCCGGGCGCACCCCGCCCGGCCGCACCGTTGGCCGCCGCGCCGTCGGCCCCGCAGGCCGCGGCGCCACGGCCGGCGAACCCGGCCCCCGGCGCGCCTGGCCCGGCGATCACGCCCCGCAGCACCGCGCTGCCCGGCGCCGCTGCTCCGCTGCCGCAGCCTCGTCCGACGCCAAGCCCCGCCAGCCCGGCGGCGCCGAGTATCGCCCCTCCCGGCGCCGTGGCCGCTCCTCGCGCACCCTCCCCATCGCCGTCGCCCTCGGTCTCGCCGCAACCGCCGGTGATCCGCCCAACACCAGGGCAGCCGGCCATTCCGCAATCCGCGGCTCCGGCCACACCGCAGCGGGCGCCTGTCCCGCAAGCCGCGGCACCAGCACCGGCCGCGCCCCAACGAGCGCCCGCGCCTATACCGCAGGCCGCGGCACCGGCGCCGATGATGCCACGCGCGGCGCCGACTCCTGCTCCGCAGCCGCAGTACAGCCCCCCGGTTGCCCGTCCCGCCGCGCCAGCACCGCAATACTCGCCCCCGATCCAACACGCCGCACCGCCGGTTCAACACTACACCCCACCGGCACCGCAGCCGCAGGTGCAGCACTTCAATCCGCAGCCCCAGGCGCCGCGCCCGGCACCGGCCCAGAAATCCTGCCCGCCGGGCCGGCCGACCTGCTGAGATGATCCGCCGGCGTGCCCTGCTCGACGCGATCCTCCTGCCCGCCGCACTCGTCGTGGTGGTGCTGGAGGATGTCGTCTGGGAGGGCTTGCGGGCGGTGCTGCGTCAGATCAGCGACCTTCCACCTTTGCGACGACTGGAAGCGCGGCTCGGCCAGTTGAGTGGTTGGGCCGCGCTGCCCTTGTTCCTGGTGCCGGAAGTGGTCGGCCGGGTCGGCGAGATCTGGGCGGTGGCGCTGCTGGTCGGCGGCCACGTGCCATCCGGCATCGTGGTCTATCTTCTGGTCCGCCTGGTCTCCACGCTGATCGCCGTCTTCGTCTATCACGCCTGCGAGGCCGCCCTGCTCCAACTCCGCTGGTTCGCGGCGATCGTCGCCTGGCTCGTCCGCGTGCGCGACTGGGCGAAGACGCTGACCGCCGATCTGCGGGCCCGCATCCGCGCCCGCCTGCAGGGCGTGCGCTCCCGCGCGACGCGGCGCTTCATCGCGCTACGCCGCGTCTATGCGGTGAGCCGCTTCCGCAAGTAGCCACTTGCCGCCTCGCCCGGATACGGGTGAGATGACGGCATTTGCACGTTCCTGAAGCAAATCCCCGCTTGGCAATCGAGCCGTCGCTGCATGGCCGAGCGCCTGGGCACCGCGCCGGAAGCCGGCGCGGCGGGAGGCGGCGGATGGCGCGGGAATTGCTTGAGACGAAACCACCGACAGACGAAACCACCGACAGACGAAACCGCCGGCGGGGCTTGCGGACGGGAAGATGACCGTCCCATAACCGTCGTATTACAAAGAAGGGGGCCACCACCATGCGCCGATCCATCCTCGCGGCTGCCGTCGTCGCGATTGCCGCCATCCCCGCCGCCCCCATGGCGCAGGACCTGCCGACGCTGCGCATCGGCCTCGCCGATGACCCCGACCTGCTGGACCCCACGTTGGCACGCACCTTTGTCGGGCGGATCGTGTTCGGCGCGATCTGCGACAAGCTGGTCGATATCGATGCCAAGCTGAACATCGTCCCCCAGCTCGCCCAGAGCTACGAATGGGCCGATTCCAAGACACTGGTGTTCAAACTGCGCCCCGGCGTGAAGTTCCATGACGGCACCGAGCTCGACGCCGCGGCGGTGAAGGCCACCATGGAACGCCACCTCACCATGCCAGGCAGCGCCCGACGCGGCGAAATCTCGACGCTCGATCATGTCGAGATCGTCGATCCACTCACCGTGCGCATGGTGTTGAAGACCCCGACCGCCCCCTTCCTCGCCGCGCTGACCGACCGCGCCGGCATGATCCTGGCGCCCAAGGTGGCGGAGGCGGCCGGCAAGGATTTCGCGCTGAAACCCTCCTGCGCCGGCCCCTTCAAGTTCACGTCGCGCGTCGCCCAGGACCACATCACCGTCGATCGCTTCGACGGCTACTGGAACAAGGACGCGATCAAGCTCGGCCGCATCGTCTACCGCACCATGGTCGACGCCTCGGTGCGGCTGGCCAATCTGCAAAGCGGTGCGCTCGACCTCGCGGAACGCGTGGCGCCCACCGATGTCGAGGCGGTGCGCAAGAACGCCAGCCTCAAGCTCGCCGTCTATGACGGTCTCGGCTACCAGGGCATCACCTTCAATGTCGGCAACGGCGAGCGCGCCAAGACCGCAATCGGCCAGAGCGCCCTGGTGCGCCAGGCTTTCTCGCTGGCAATTGACCGCCAGGCCCTCGTCCAGGTGGTCTACAACGGCATGTTCACACCGACCGCCCAGGGCATCTCCTCGGCGAGCCCGTTCTATGCAACCGATGTGCCGGCTCCCGCGCGGGACGTCGCCAAGGCCAAGGCGCTGCTCGCCCAGGCCGGCGTGAAACTGCCGGTCGCCTTCGAACTGACAGTGACCAACAGCGCCACCCAGCAACAGGAGGGCGAGGTGATGCAGGCGATGGCCGCCGAGGCCGGCTTCGACGTCAAGGTCCGCGCGATGGAATTCGCCGCCTCGCTCGACGCCGATGATCGCGGCGATTTCACCGCCCACCTCATCGGCTGGTCCGGCCGCACCGACCCGGATGGCAACATCTACAACGCGGTACGCAGCGGGGCACCGCTCAACGTCGCCAAATATTCCAACCCCGAGATGGACAAGCTGCTCGACGACGCCCGCGCGGTGTCCGACGTCGCCGGCCGCAAGGCGCTCTACGGCAAGGTCGCCGCGTTGACGGTGCAGGACGCGCCGCTGCTCTATCTCTACACCAACAAATGGATCACCGCGATGTCGACCAAGGTGGCCGGCTATGTTCCGGTGGCGGATGGCATGATCCGCCCCCAGGGCATCACGGTTTCGAAGTAGGGCCGGACCATGCGCGGACATCTCGGCGTTCGGCTGGCCCAGGTCATCCCGACCCTGCTGCTGGTCTCGATCTACGTCTTCTGCCTCCAGCAGCTGATGCCCGGCGACCCCGCGCTGGTGCTTGCCGGCGAGGAACGGGACCCCCAGGTGCTCGCCCAGATCCGTGCCGAGCTGTGGCTCGACCGGCCGCTGGTGATCCAGTATTTTCACTGGATCGGCAACGTGCTGACCGGCGATCTCGGCTTCTCCTGGCGCATCCGCCAGCCCGTGCTGCAACTCGTGACCCAGAAGCTGCCGGTGACGTTGCAACTCGGCTCGATGGCGTTCGTGATCTCGGTATGCATCGGTGTGCCCATGGGCATCCTTTCGGCGGTGAAGAAAAACTCGTTCTGGGACTACCTCGCCAACGGAATCGGGCTGGCCGGTTTGTCGACGCCGAATTTCTGGCTCGGCATCATGATGATCCTGCTGATATCCGTGCATCTCGGCTGGCTCCCCCCCTCCGGCTACGTTCCCCTTTCCGAGGATTGGCGGCAGTCGCTCGCCACCACCATCATGCCGGCCTTCGTGCTCGGCAACGCCATCGCCGCCGTGCTGATGCGCCATACCCGCTCGGCCATGTTGACCGCCCTTGAGCAGGACTACGTCCGCACGGCACGGGCCAAGGGGCTGATGGAATGGCGGGTGGTGCTTCGCCACGCACTCCGCAACGCCCTCGTCCCCGTCGTCACCCTCGGCGCGCTCGAACTCGGCACCCTGCTCTCGGGCGCGGTGCTCACCGAGCAGGTGTTCTCGGTGCCCGGCTTC
>JAPLOH010000112.1:27521-40211 GCA_026400845.1 Alphaproteobacteria bacterium | reverse complement strand
CGAGCCGGGCGTCAGGCGGCCCGTTGGGTTCCTTCGGGGTCGAGGCGGTAGCCGCCGCCTTCGGTGATGAGGAGGCGGACGCTGGTGGGGTCGGGCTCGATTTTCTGGCGCAGGCGGTAGATGTGGGTTTCGAGGGTGTGGGTGGTGACGTTGGCGTTGTAGCCCCATACTTCGTTCAGCAGCACTTGGCGGGAGACCGCGACGGCGCCGGCGCGATAGAGGTATTTCAGGATCGCGGCCTCTTTTTCGGTGAGGCGGATGCGGCGGTTTTTCACCGGGTCCTGCAACTGCTTCGCTGCCGGGCGGAAGACGTAGGGGCCGATGGTGAAGACGGCGTCTTCGCTGTTTTCGAAAATGCGAAGCTGGGCGCGGAGCCGGGCGAGGAGTTCGGCGAGGCGGAAGGGTTTGGAGATGTAGTCATTGGCGCCCGAATCGAGGCCGCGCACCACGTCCGCCTCCTCGTCGGAGCCGGTCAGCATGATGATCGGCACCTTGATGCCGCGCTGGCGCAGGCGGGAGCAGAGATCACGCCCGTCGCCATCGGGCAGCGACACGTCGAGGATCAGCGCGTCGAACCGGGCGCTGCCGCCGAGCAGCAGGGCTTCGGCGGCTTTGATGGAACTGGCGTGCGCGGTGGTGAACTCGCCGTCCACGGCGAGTTGTTCCAGCAGCAGGGCGCTCAACGCCTCGTCATCATCAACGATGAGGATGGGCCGATCACCCGCCATTCCATGCTTCCTTCATTCGTGAGCGGGACCGGGCATGCCGGGCGCGCTGGGGGACTCTGAAACCGGACGGTCCGGCCTATCTGCGTATTCCATCAGTCGGCGCTACGTTATCCGCCTCGATGAAAACTTGCACGTACAGGGTTCACAATAATCGCATATTTTTTGATCACAGAATTGCGAAATGCGAAGGGGGTCGCATCCGTCCATGACAAGGGACCGTAGAGTTCGGGGGGAGAGCTTGTGCTTGCGGTTTCCACCCCAAACTTAAGCCTGCTATGAACGATTGCCCATTGGAAGCCATGAACCACGTGCCGCTGCGCGACAAAGCCGCCCCACCCACCGCCATCGCCCCGGCCGATCAGGATGCGGCGACCCTGGGCTTGCGCGCGGTGCATCGCGCGGCGGCGGAGCTGAAGCGTGGCACCCCGGTGCTGATCACCGGCGACACCTCGCTGCTCGCGGTGACCGCCGAGACGATCGGCGCGGCCGGGCTGCGCGATCTGGCGGCCTTGGCCGCCGGGCCGGCGCTCCTCCTGCTTGCCCCGTCGCGCGCCGCCTCCATCCTGCAACGCCCGGTCGGTTCGGACGGCCCGGCGGTGGCGATCCGGCTGACCGCGCTGCTGTCCGACCCCGAGGTGCTGCGTGGCCTCGCGGACCCGACTGCCGGCCAACTGCTCCCCGAGGAGCCGCAGCGGGCCGAGGCCCCTGCTCAGTCGGGCGCCGCGCTGGCGCTGGCCAAGCTCGCCCGCCTGCTGCCCGCCGTCGTCGTCGTCCCCGTCCAGCCGGATGGCGAGCACCAGGCGATGGCGCTCGGCCTGCTGAGCGTCGCCGGGAGCGACATCCTGGCGCATCCTCTCGCGATGGCCGAGGGGCTGCGCCGGGTCGCCGAGGCGGCAGTGCCGCTCGAGGGCGCCGCCGACAGCCGGGTGGTCGCGTTCCGCGCGCCCGACTCGGGCGTCGAACACCTCGCGATCCTGGTCGGCCGGCCCGAGAGCGCCGAGGCGCCGCTGGTGCGGGTGCATTCCGAATGCTTCACCGGCGACCTGCTCGGCAGTCTGCGCTGCGATTGCGGGCCGCAGCTCAAGGGGGCGATCGGCCGCATGGGGGCGGAGGGCGCCGGCGTGCTGCTTTACCTCGCCCAGGAGGGCCGCGGCATCGGCCTCGTCAACAAGCTGCGCGCCTATGCCATGCAGGACCGCGGGCTCGACACGCTGGACGCCAACCGCGCGCTCGGCTGGGGCGCCGACGAGCGCAACTTCCTGATCGCCGCCACCATGCTCGACGCGCTCGGCATCAAGCGCGTCCGCCTGCTCACCAACAATCCCGAGAAGGTCGCCTCCCTGGCCGCCTGCGGGATCGAGGTGGTGAACCGCGAGAGCCACGTCTTCGAGCCCAACGGCGTCAACGACGGCTATCTCGCCACCAAGGCGGCCCGCTTCGGCCATATGTTCGAGTGATGGAGGAAGCCCTCGTCCACGCCGACGGGCGCTTCGTTTTCCAGGGCCGGACCTATCGTTGCGCGCTCGGCCGCGGCGGCGTGCGGGCGGACAAGGAGGAGGGGGACGGCGCCACCCCGCTCGCCGTCCTTCCACTGCGCCGCGTATATTTCCGCGCCGACCGGGTGAAAATCCCGGTCTGCGCGGTGCCGGACGGCTGGTGCGACGACCCCACCAGCCGCATCTACAACCAGCCCGTCCGGCTGCCCTGCTCCGCCCGCCACGAGGAACTGTGGCGCCGCGACGCCCTCTACGACATCATCGCCGTGCTCGGCTGGAACGACGCCCCGGTGGAGCGCCGCCGCGGCTCGGCGATCTTCCTGCACGTCGCGCGCGCCGACTACGCCGCCACGGAGGGCTGCGTCGCCCTCGCCCTGCCGGACCTCCGGGAAGTGCTCGCGGCGGGCATCCGCACGCTTCGGGTGGTGGCCTGATCGGAAGGAAGGCCAGGGGTTTCGGTGCCCCCGTCTTCCGCCCCCGGCCCCATTCACCGAGGCTCGATCATCACGGCCCCTTGCGGATGCCGTTGGTTTCGGCCTCGGTGATAAGGCGGAAGGCGTCGTCGGGCAGCAGCAGGCGCGCGCGCATCAGGTTGTCGGCCGCGATGCGGATGGCGTTCACGTAGGCGGCTTTGGTGGGGTAGCGCTCTTCGATGGACGGGCGCGGATCGCCGGTCTTTTCGCGCTCGGCCTTGGTGGCGGCGAAGGGGATGAAGCTGCCGGAGAGGTTGCAGAATCCGCCGTCGAACAGGTCGGCGCGGAATTTGTTCCAGCCGGTATAGGTGCCGACCGGCACCTGCACGAACAGCGAGCGCACGCCGCCGAGGTCATTCCCGTCGGCGTCGACCTGCGGGACCAGCACGCCGTAGCTGGCGGAGCCGGGTTTCGGCGGTTCGATGTCCATCACGCCCATGGTGTCGCCGGCCTTGTAGCGGGGGCCGCGATCGAGGACGTGCAGGGGGTTGTTGAGGGCAGTGAAGCGCAGGCCGGGGATGGCGGGGAAGTGGACGGAATCGGGCGCGACCAGCGTGCCGTCGGCGATGCGGGGCACGGCGCCATTGGGCGGCCGCTTGTCGTCGCGCACCCACTTTGTGAGGCCGTCGAGCAAAGCGCGCATGGTCCAGACGTAGGGGTTGGGATTGCCGGGATACTGGCAGAGCGTCGTCGCCGGGATGGGGAAGGGTGCTGGGGAATGCTGCGTCGAGCCCATGATGTAGGTGCGCACGTTGGCGGGGTCGGCGACATCCTTGGTGGCCAGCGGGTCGGTGAGGCCGAGGGACTGGCGGCCTTCCCACACTTCCAGCGCGGTCGCGGCGTGGACGATGCGCGGGCAGGTGTTGTCCGCCGTGCAGCGGTCGAGCAGGCCCTGGGTGCGGCCGGTCAGCGGGTCGGTCTGCCGGGCGTAGGTGAAGGGGAAGTCATAGGCGGGGTAGAGATGGTCGATCTGCTCGCCCCAGGCGCGGCCAGGCTGGGCGAAGCGCAGCGAGAGCGGCAGCAGCCCGCCGCCGATATGGGGCAGCATGCCGTCGAACGCCATGCCGCCGGCCTCGGCGCGGTTGAAGCCGAGATGCAGCATGGTGCGGATCATCCGGCCGGACTGCGAGGAACCCATGACGATCGCCTTGGTATCCTTGCCATGCGCCACCGGGTTGGCAGTGCCGGCATCGTCCTTGTCGCGGTGCTTGAGGAAATCCGCGAGATCGCGCGCGGCGGCGAAGCCGAGGCCCATCACCAGCGGGTCCTTGGCGCGGTAGATCAGCTCGTAGAGTTTCCCGGCCTCGAAGCCGGCGGGGTAGCAGATCTTGGTGTCGCTCGGCGTGGTAGCGGCGCCGGCGCAATCCGCAAAACTCCACTGGTCGTTGGGGATGGTCACGCGCGCCGCCTTCTCGTGGGCGCGCACGGTGAGCACGGGGAGGAACCCATCCGCCAGCTTGGTGCGGTTGTCGGTGCTGACGGTGGGGTAGGAGGCGGTGTTGCCGGCGTTGAACCAGCCGCCATTGAGGTTGATGCTTTTGGCCGGTGCCTGGAGGCCCCATTCGGCCCGCACCACGCCGGTGACCGGCGAGCCGTCGGCGTTGCGCGCGGCGGGCACGCGCAGCGTCATGCGGTTGTTGCCCGGTGCCACGTCGGCCTGCCAGCCGAACCAGATGGTGGTGTAGCCCTCCTTCTGCATCCAGCCGTCGCCGGCATCCGCGGCGGCGTTGATGTCGGGCAGCGCGCCCTTCACATCGGCGTTGAACAAAGCGAGCCCGCCCTTGTTGCCGCGGTTGAGGATGTTGAAGAACAGCACACCGTTGCTTTTGGCGGGGTCGGCGGGGCGGATGATGTCGATATCGGTGTCGTATTCCACCATGCCGCGGGCGTTGCGCGGCGCGAGCTGGATGTCCTGGATGTTGGCGTTGAGCGGCGACTTGGGGTCGACCTCGCCATGCGCCCGGCCTGTCACACGCTCATAGGCGCCGGCGGGGGAAAACAGCTTGCCGCCGAACGCCGGCTCCACCTTGAGATTGTCGAGGCGGGTGATCCGCGCCTCTGCCGTCGCCGTCAGCGCGCCAAGCGCCAGTGCCGCCATCAATATGCGTCGCATCGGCTTCCCCCCATGTTCGAGTCCGCAACATCGCTGACCAATTCGTGCGGCGGGAGGTGCACCAACGCATGCGAGGTCTTTCCCTGACGCGGGACACGTGGTGACATCGAGCCCGCAACAGGAGACCGGACCATGGCCATCGCCGCGCGCACGTTCCGCATCGCCGCCGTCCTCGCCGCATCGTTGGTCGCCGCCACGGCGCAGGCCGCCGGCACGCTGCGGGTCGGCATCGCCGAGGACCCCGATATTCTCGACCCCGCGCGCTCCGGCTCCTATGTCGGGCGCATCCTGTTTGCGGCGCTGTGCGACAAGCTGGTGGATATCGACGCCAAGCTCGCCTTCACGCCGCAGCTCGCCACCAAATGGGAGTGGTCGGCCGACAACATGGCGCTCACCGTCACGCTGCGCCCCGGCGTGAAGTTCCATGACGGCGAGGCGGTGGACGCCGAGGCCGTGCGGATCAACCTCACGCGCTACCAGTCCGCGCCCGAGAGCGTGCGCAAAGGCGAGGTGAAGCCGATCGCGGCGATCGAGGTGGTCGATCCCCTCACCCTCCGCCTCAAGCTCGCCCAGCCCTACGCGCCGCTGGTCGCCGTGCTGGCGGATCGGGCGGGGATGATGATGTCGCCCAAGGCGCTGGCCCGGCTCGGTGCCGAGGTGTCGAAGGACCCGGTCTGCGCCGGCCCGTTCAAATTCACCGAGCGCGTGGCGCAGGACCACATCACGTTTGACCGCTTCCCCGGCTACTGGGATGCCGGGCGGGTGCATCTCGATCGCATCGTCTACCGCCCCTACGCCGACAGCAATATCCGCCTCATCAACCTGCAATCCGGCCAGCTCGACCTCATCGAGCGCATGCCGCCTTCGGATGCCACGCGGGTCAAGGCCGACCCCAAGCTGCGGCTGCTGACCTCGCCGGCGATCGCCTATCAGAGCCTGTTCATCAACCTCGCCCATGGCCCGATGGCCGATAACCCGCTCGGCAAGGATGCCCGGGTGCGCGAGGCGTTCGAGAAGTCGATCGACCGCGTGGTGCTCAACCAGGTGATCGGCGAGGGCATGTTCGTGCCCTCCAACCAGGCCGAATCCCCCTCCTCGCCCTACTGGAACGCAGGCCGCCCGGTACCACCGCGCGACCTCGCCGGCGCGAAGGCGCTGCTCAAGGCGGCCGGGTATGAGAAGGTCAGTTTCGAGTTGCTCACCTACAACGCCCCCATCGCCCAGCAGACCGCCGAACTCATCCAGGCGATGGCGGGCGAGGCCGGGTTCGACATCAAGCTCAAGATGATGGAAGCCAATGCCGCCACCCAGGCGGCCATCAACGGCGAGTACCAGATGACCACCGGCATATGGTCCGGCCGCGCCGACCCCGACGGCAACATCGCGATCTGGCTGGCCAAGGACGGCTTCCTCAACTGGGGCCGCTACGACAACCCCGCCCTGGACGCCCTGCTGGTCAAGGCCCGCGGCGTCACCGACGTGGCGGCGCGCAAGGGGATGTATGCCGAGATTTCCGACATCTACCTGAAGGACCGCCCCTTCGTCGTGATGTACCACCAGACTTGGCTGTTCGGCACCACCGAGCGCCTCTCCGGCTTCGCCCCGGTGCCGGACGGGCTGCTGCGCCCCCAGGGCATCCAGATCAGGCAATAGGACACGCCATGCCCCTCTCCAACGTCTCCATCGACGGCAAGCGCCTGCTGGCCGATCTCTACAAGCTCCGCGAATTCGGCACCTACAAGACCGGCGTGCACCGGCCGACCTATTCCAAGGTCGACATGGAGAGCCGCGAATGGATTTGCGAGCGCATGCGCGAGGCCGGGCTGACGCCGGAGATCGACGGCGTCGGCAATGTGATCGGCCGTGGCGAGGGAGACGGGCCGCGCGTGCTGCTCGGCTCCCACACCGAGACGCAGCCGTACGCCGGCTGGCTCGATGGGGCGCTCGGAGTGATGTACGGGCTCGAGGTCGCCCGCGCCGTGGGCCGGGGAGTGGATGTGATCTCGTTTGCCGATGAGGAGGGGCATTATTCGAGCTTCCCCGGCAGCCGCTCCTATATCGGGGCCTTCTCGGAGGCCGATATCGATGCCGGGCGCAACAAGTACGAGGGTACCACCATGCGCGAAGCCCTCGCCACCGCCGGGCTGGCCGGGCGGCGGCGCGTGGCCTTCGAGCCCGGGCGCTACAAGGGCTATATCGAGGCTCATATCGAACAGGGCGACACGCTGGAGAGCACCGGCGAGAAGATCGGCATCGTCACGTCCATCGTCGGCATCTGGGCCTTTCGCATCACCTTCGAGGGGGTGCAGAACCACGCCGGCACTACCCGCATGGCAATCCGCCGCGACGCCGGGCTGGCTGCCGTGAAGCTGATCGCCGCAATCGACGCGCTGTTCCCGACCATTTGCGCCGAACGCACCGTCTGGACCGTCGGGCGCATCACGCTCGATCCAGGGGCGGGGTCGATCATCCCTGGCGGTGCCGAGGTGGTGTTCCAGATCCGTGACGCCGATAGCGAGGTGCTCCGGCGGATGGGAGCGGCGCTCGAAGGGCTGGTCGCCGAGGCCGACAAAGGGCCGTGCCGGGTGGCGCTGCACAACGTCTCTCGCTCGACGCCATCGCTGATGGATGCCGGCTTCCAGGATGCGCTGGAACGCGCCGCCGAGCGCTTCGCGCCGGGGCTGCATCAGCGCATGCCGAGCGGGGCGGGGCATGACGCGCAATGGTTGGCGCGCGTGATGCCGTCGGCGATGCTGTTCGTGCCCTCGATCGGCGGTATCAGCCATCATTGGAGCGAGAACACGTCCGACGAGGATATCGTGCTGGGCTGCCAGGTGATGGCGACGGCGATCGCGGAGATATTGGCCAGCTAAGCCGCGGACACGAAAAACCCCGGGCGGCTTGCGGCCACCCGGGGTGATATCGGCCGGCGCGGATTAGCGCTGGCGGTAGGTGCGGTGGCAACCGCCGCAGGCGGCGCCGACTTCACCGAAGGCAGCGGCGAAGGCAGTGGCGTCATTGGCATCCGCCGCGGCGGAGACCTTGAGGGCGGCGGCGTTGAGCGCCATCGCGGCCTTTTCGAGGCCCGGCTTGTCGGAGAACGCCTCGGCGGTCGACTTGGTGTCGCCCTTGTCGGAGCCGGCGACCATGAGGCCCGGGAAGGCCTTGGCCCAGGCCGCCAGCGCGTCGGCGGTGCCCTTGAGCGGCTTCAGTTCGGTGGTTTTGGCGTCAACAGCCCGCTTCAGCGCGCCGGTGGCGGCCGCGGTGAGCTGCATGCCGGCGCGACGGGCCGCGATGGCCGAATCGGCGGTCTGCGCCTGGGCCAGGCCGACAAAGCCGAATGCCGCGATGATACCGGCGATAAACAGTCTACGCATACTTCGGTTCCCCATTTTGCTTGTGGTGCATTCAAACCGGCGCGCCGGCTGAAATCAACCGTCGCGGCGGTGTCAGGCGCGTGACGATTTGCGTGCCATCATATTCCCGGCCCGCGCGCGAATTTTGCCGATCCGTCCGACATCGGCAAGCCGGCGGTCGAGGAAGGCGAGCGTCGCGGCGTCATCCGCGCGCAGCCAGAACAGGAACGTCGCGGCGAGCACGGCGGCCAGGGTTGCCCGTTTGGTGTGGCGCGTTGCGTCGTCGAGCGCCTCACCGGCGGCGTGCCACACGGCGTCCACCGTGGCCGCCATGGCACGGGCGGACCAGGGGGCGACATGGGGCAGCAGCCGCAACCCGGCGGCACGGCGCAGCGCCTCCCGATAGGGGCCAAGCCGGCCCAGCCGCAGCGCGACCACCGCGCGGACGCGGCCGGCGGTGCGCAGCCCCGCCATGTCGGCGGCAGCGGCGTCCTCCGTCATCCAGCGATCCGCCAGCGCGGCGAAATCGGCCAACAACGCGCCCGCGCCGGCGAAGGGCGGATCGGCACGCGCCGCCGCCAGCGCCCAGCCGAGGCGCGGCGCGGCGGCGACCGCATCGAGCACCACGGCGTCATCGCTCATGCGATCGGCGCCGAACGGCGAAACTCGGGCTGGCCGGCCTTGGCGAGATCCTCGGTGAAGCCGAAATGGACGAAATCGGCGCCCCCCATGCGCATCGGGTAGAGAATGCCGTCGAGGTGGTCGTATTCGTGCTGCACGATGGCGGCATGGGCGCCGGTGGCCTCGCCGGTCACCTTGTTGCCGTCGGTGTCCACCCCCTCATAGCGCACCCGCCAGGCCCGCGGGACCGCGGCGCGCAGGCCGGGGATGGAGAGGCAACCCTCCCAGCCGATCTGCCGCTGCTCGCCGATGAAGCTCAGCACCGGGTTGATCACCGTGGTGTTGGCGATCGGCCGGTCATCGGCGTCGCCGCCCACCCGCTCCGGGCGGATGCGGAAAATGAACAGCCGCAACGGCACATGCACCTGGGGTGCGGCGAGCCCGGCGCCGCCGATATCGTCGAGCGTCTCGAACATGTCGGCCACCAAACGGCGGATTTCGGGGGACGTCGGGTCCGCCACCGGGTCGGCGGTTTGCAGGAGAACCGGGTGTCCCATGCGGGCGATTTTCAGTATGGCCATGGCTGCTGCGATCCTGTGGCGTGAATTGAGGGTTTTGCGATCCGTCCGGCCATGTTATAGCGCCCGCCTTCCGGTACGGGCAGTCCGTTCCGGACCCTTTTTGCCGCCCCGATCGTCGGGGCGCGCCCGGGCAGAGGAGTAGGCGGCCAAGTGCAGGTTCTCGTTCGTGACAACAATGTCGATCAGGCGCTCAAGGCGCTCAAAAAGAAAATGCAGCGGGAAGGAATCTTCCGTGAGATGAAGCTGCGCCGCCATTTCGAGAAGCCCTCGGAGCGCCGGGCCCGCGAAGCCGCGGAAGCCGTGCGACGGGCTCGCAAAATGGAGCGCAAGCGCCTGGAGCGCGAAGGATTTTAGGACACGGTTAAAGCAAGCGGTTCTTTTTTGAAAAAAAGAACCAAAAAACTTCTATCCGTTTTGCTGCGCACTCTCTGCGGAAAGAGCGAAGCAAACGGATAAAAAGTTTTTGCTTCTTTTTTCAAAAAGAAGCGCTTTCTTCCTCCACCCGCTACAACGTCTCGGCAATTAGCTCAGCGCAGGCATCATTGCCCTGCGCCCGCAGCGCCGTGATCACCGACTCGCGGTCCTCGCGGCTGCGGTTCTGGCTCATCTTCCACTGCGCCTCCACACGCGTGGCGCGCAGGCGGAAGGCCTTGATCCCCTTGAACATCTGCGCGCGATACCCCGGCGCCAGCGCATCAAGATCGAACCCGGCGGGGTCCCCCACCGCCAGGGTGCGCAGGATGGCGGCGGTCTCGTCGGCACCGTCGCAGAGTTCGAGCGTGCCGTGGACATGCACCGCCGCGTAGTCCCAGGTCGGCACCGCAGGTTGGGTGCGGTACCAACCTGGCGCGATATAGGCGTGCGGCCCGGAGAATATCGCCAGCGCCGTGCCACCGGAAAGCGCCGCCACCTGCGGGTTCGCGGCGGCCAGGTGCGCCTCCAGCACCAGCGTGCCATCCTCGACCATCACCGCGAACGGAATGTGCGATCCCTCCAGTCCCGCTGCCCCGGTGGTGACCAGCACGCCGAAGGGGTTGGACGCGATCAGCCCGGCGATGCGGGTTTGATCCTCGACGGCGAAAACGGGGCGTAGATACACGGGCGATCTCCTTCACTTGCGGGCACTCTGCCATAGGCTATGATTGGTTCGCCATGAACAGCCAAATTCTCACAGTAATACCAGACCAATCTCGCCAGGACGCGGTGTTCGAGCGGCTCCGCGGCGGCATCCTCAGCGGCGCCCTGCCCTCCGGCAGCCGATTGCCGCCGAGCCGTCATCTTGCCGAGGAACTCAGCGTTGCCCGGCAGACGGTGGTGCTGGCCTATGAACGCCTCGCTGCCGAGGGCTATGTCCGCGCCCGCGTCGGCAGCGGCACATTCGTCGCGACCGACCTGCCGGACGCCGCACCCCCCGCCGCCCCGGCCGCGCGCGAGACCGCGGCGCCGCTGTCCCGCCGCGGCGCGCTGATCGCGGCCACGCCGATTTCCACCTCCGGGCCGGTGGCCGGGAATTCCAACCTGCTCGCCCCCGGCGTGCCCGCCACCGATCTCTTCCCCACCGCCGCCTGGGCGCGCGCCACCGCCCGCGTGCTGCGCGACCTGCCGCCCGAGTCGACCGGCTATCCGGACATGCAGGGCCTCGCCGCCCTGCGCGCCGCGGTTGCCGCCCATCTTGCCGCCTCCCGCGGCCTCATCGCCGATCCCGCGCAGATCGTCATCACCACCGGCACCCAGCAGGCACTGCGGGTCGCCGCCGAATTGCTGCTCGACCCCGGGGACCCCGCCTGGGTGGAGGAGCCGGGCTACATCGCCGGCCGTGGCGCGCTGGTCGCCGCCGGGGCCACGCTCATCCCGGTGCCGTCCGACGCCGAGGGGATCGACGTCGCCGCCGGCATCGCGCTCGCCCCGGCCGCGCGCCCCGCCTTGGTCGCCCCCCGGCTCACGCTGCTCGACTGGGCGGCCCGCGCGGGCGCCTGGATTCTGGAGGCCGATTGCGACTCCGAATTCCGCTGGGAGGGCAAGCCGCTGCCGCCGCTCGCCTCGCTCGATCGCAGCGGCCGGGTGATCTACTGCGGCACCTTCAGCAAGACCCTGGCCCCCGCGCTTCGCCTTGGTTTCGCCGTGGTCCCCGCCCCGCTCACCGCCGCCTTCGTGCGCGCCCGCGGCCTCGGCGACCGCGGACCCGGCACGCTGCAACAGGCGGTGCTGGCGGATTTCATCGGCGAAGGCCGCCTCGGCCCGCATATCCGTCGCATGCGCACCGAATACGCGCGGCGTCGTGCAGCCCTGCTCGCCGCCCTCGCCCGCCACTGCCCGCTGGCCGACCCCATCGCCGCCCCCGGCGGGCTGCATTTGGTGCTGCGCCTGCCCGATACCGTGGACGCCAGCGCCGTCGTCACCGCCGCCCGCGCCCGCGGCCTCGCGGTCTCGCCGCTCGCGGCCTATTTCACCGGCCCACCGCGGCTGAACGGCCTGGTGATCGGCTTCGCCACCACCCCTCCCGCCCTCGCCGCTGACGCTGCCCGCCGGCTGGCGGGTTCCATCGGGGGAGGACGGTAAGGCCCGCGCGTGCCCCGCCCCCGCGTGCAGATCAAACGCTCGTCGCCCGACTACCCGCCGGATAGCGGGATCGCGATGTCGAGCCAGCCATGCGGCGTCACCGTCGCCGTATTTCCCGGTCGGAGCAGCACCGTCGTCATCGCCGACTCGACGATCGCCGGGCCGCCGATGGACTGGCCGGGGGCGAGGCTGTCGAGCGTGTAGACCGGCACCTCCAGCCAGCCGCCGATGTGAATACGGCGCTGGCCGGTGGGGCCGGCTTGCGGGCGGCTGGTGAGCGCGGGCTCCTGCGGCAGATCCGGCAGCACCCCGATCACGGCGGCGCGGGCGTTGACCAGCACGGCCTCCTGGTTGCGCAGCGCGTAGGTGTAGAGCTCCTCGTGGCGGGCGTGGAAGCGCTCGACGATTTGCGGCAGCGGGTTCGCCACCGCCCAATCGATGCCCCCGAGCGGCACGGCGATCTCGAAGATCTGCTCGCCATAGCGCATTTCCACCGTGCGCTCGATGCGCACCTTGCCGTCATAGGAGGCGGCGAGGCGGGCGCGGCCCTCCGCCTCCATCTCGTCGAACATCCGCTTCACCGCCGCCCCGTCGAGCCGCCCGGCATCGCCGATATGGGTGCGGCTGACCTCGAAGCGCAGATCGGTCGCCAGCATCCCCCAGGCCGACAGCACCGAGGCGACGCGGGGCACGATGACGCGGGTGAGATCGAGCTGGCGCGCCACATCGGCCACGTGCAGCCCGGCGGCGCCGCCGAAGGAGA
>JAPLOH010000112.1:17859-27484 GCA_026400845.1 Alphaproteobacteria bacterium | reverse complement strand
GAGCAGCGCGAAACGCCGCGGATCGACGCCCCGGCGCACCGAGACCAGCCGGATGCCCTCGGCCATGTTGGTGTTGACCACCCGGTGCACGCCCTCGGCCGCCTCGATGCGGCTGACGCCGAGTTCGCCGGCCAGCCGGTCCAGCGCATCTTCCGCCGCCGCGACGTCGAGCCGGGAGCGCCCGCCGAGGAAGCTCCCGGGGTCGAGAAAGCCGAGCACGAGATTGGCGTCCGTCACCGTCGCCCGCTTGCCGCCCTGCCCGTAGCAGGCGGGGCCTGGGGTGGCGCCGGCCGATTCCGGGCCGACATGCAGGATGCCGCCGGTGTCGACCCGCCCGATCGAACCGCCGCCGGCGCCGAGGGAGGCGATGTCGAGGCTGTTCAGCGCCAGGCGATGGCCGCCCACGCCGCGCCCGCTGGTGAGGGTTGGTTCGCCGTTGACGATCAGGCAGATATCCGTCGAGGTGCCGCCCATGTCGAATGGGATCAAATCCCCGGTGCCGAGGATGCTGGCGGCATAGCGGCTGCCGGCGACGCCTCCGGCCGGGCCCGAGAGCACGCCGCCGGCCGCGATGCGCGCCGCCTCGTCCACCGGCGTCACCCCGCCATGGGACTGGATGATCAGCAGCGGCCCGGCGTATCCCGCCTCCTTCAGCCGCGCTTCCAGCCGCTTCAGGTAGCGCGACAAGGCCGGGCCGACATAGGCGTTGACGATGGTGGTCGAGACCCGGTCGAACTCCTTGATCTGCGGAAACACGTCCGACGACAGCGACAGGTAGACTCCCGGCATGGCTTCGGCCACCGCGGCGGCGGTCGCGCGCTCATGCGCGGCATCACGCCAGGCGTGCAGGTAGCAGATCGCCACCGCCTCCACGTCGTGGGACTTCAGTTCGTCGATAGCGGCTTCGAGCGAGGCGCGGTCGAGCGGGATCTCGATGCGGCCATCGGCGCGGATACGCTCGCGCACGCCGATACGGCGGTAGCGCGGCACCAGCTGCACCGGGGGCGGCATGCGGAGGTTGTAGCGATCGTCCTTCAGCCCCTCGCGCATCTCGATCACGTCGCGATGCCCCTCGGTGGTGAGGAGGCCGACGCGGGCGCCCTTGTGTTCCAGCAGTGCGTTGGTCGCCACTGTCGTGCCATGCACGATGCGCTCGGTGCCGGCCAGCAATTGCGGCAGCGTGAGGCCGAGCGCCTCCGCAAGCTGGGCCAGCCCGTTCAGTACGCCGATTGAAGGGTCGGGCGGTGTGGAAGCCGATTTGGCCAGTGTGGTGCGGCCGGTGGGGTCGACCGCCACCAGGTCGGTGAAGGTGCCGCCGACGTCGATTCCAATGCGCAGCATGGCTCAGCCCTCCGCCGTCGTGGCAATGAAGCCGTTGAGCCGGTCTTCGGCGCGGGCTTCGTGGTCGCGATGGGCGGGCTTCCCCCAGCCGCCGCCGCCGCCGGATTCGATCATGAACACATCGCCGGGCCGGATCGGCAGGCCGACTTCCTTGGTCTTGATGGCACGGGGGTCACGCCCCTCGGAGTGCAGCGTGTAGCGATGCGGCTGCCCGTTCTCGCCGCCGAGAATACCGACCGCGCCATGAATGATACCGTCCCCGGCGGTGTTGCCGAGCGCCAGTTCCTCGATCTCGGCGACCATTTCAAGAATCCCGCCCGGCCCGCCGCGATACTGCCCGTCGCCCCCGGAATCCGGTCGGCATTCATGGCGGCGGAACAGGAAGGGGAAGCGCACTTCCGTCACCTCCAGCGAGCCGAACTTGATCCCTCCCGCCGCCTGCCATTCGCCGCCGCCGGGCCAGCCGTCGCCGGCCGGAGAGGCGCCGCCACCGGGGCGGGCCTGGAACAAATGCCAGATGAACTTCTTGCCAGTCCGCGGGTCCTTGCCGGAAATCGCGATGCGGAAGCGCCGGCCCCAGCCGGCCATGGCGCGATCGGGGCAAGCGGGCGCGAGGGCCGTGATGATCGCCTCCATGATCTCCTGGCCGCAATGATTGGTGCACAACGTCACCGGCGCGCCAGGATTGGCCCACACCACCGTGCCCGGCTTGGCGATCACCTTCACCGGCCGCAGCGCCCCGTCGTTCTTCGGCGTATGCGGGTCGATCAGATAGGCCAGCGCCACCACCACGGCCGACTGCATGTTGGGGTGCGAGGAATTGACGAACCCGATCACCTGCGGGTCGCTCTCCGTCAGATCCACCGTGAGATCGGAGCCGGATTTGGTGACGGTGGCGCGGATATGGATGTTCTCGATGCCATGCCCGTCATCGTCCAGAATGGCCTCGCCCTTGTAGACCCCGTCCTTCCACGTCGCGATCACCGCGCGGGCCTGGCGCTCCGCGCCATCCAGCACCGCCTCGATGGCCGCATGCGTCACCGGCCAGGAAAACTCCGCCGCCAACGCCAGCAACCGCCGCTCGCCGACATGGGCCGACCCGATCATCGCCGCCAGATCGCCCCGGAAATCATTGGGATGGCGCACGTTGAGCACCAGCATCTCGAATACATCCCGCCGCAGCACGCCCTTCTCATAAAGTCGCAGCGGCGGCACCCGAATGCCCTCCTGCCAGATCTCGGTCGCCCCCGCGTTGTAGGCGCCATGGGTGGCCCCCCC
Organism: Alphaproteobacteria bacterium; assembly: GCA_026400845.1. Lineage (GTDB taxonomy): Bacteria > Pseudomonadota > Alphaproteobacteria > Acetobacterales > Acetobacteraceae > CAIYPH01. The sequence goes on along the minus strand of JAPLOH010000112.1, from coordinate 24,865 downwards.
GATATCCGACTGGTGCGCCCGGTTGATCGCCCAGAACACCGGGGTATCGCCATCGAACACCGGCACGAAAGCGGTGAGGTCCGGAATGTGGTTGCCGCCGTGATAGGGGTCGTTCAACAGAAACACGTCGCCCTTGTGGATATCCCCCTCGAAAAACGCGGTGATCGCGCGCGCCGCCCACGGCAGCGCGCCCACATGGATCGGCACATGCTCCGCCTGCGCGATCAGCCGCCCGTCCAGCCCGCAAATGGCGGTGGAAAAGTCGCGGCTGGAATTCAAAATCTGCGAATAGGCAGTGCGCAACATCGCCTCGCCCATCTCCTCGACAATGGCGTGAAGGCGGTGCTGGACGACGGAAACGGTGATGCGGTCGGGGGCGGCCATGGTTGGGTCCTGCGCTTCGTGTGCGCGCGAGTGTAAGGCGTTCTTTTTTGAAAAAAAGAACCAAAAAACTTTTATCCGTTTGGGGCGGAGTTGTCGGGGGGAGGTGGCATATAGTTGCCTAATCGTAACAATTATAATGCGGTTCTACCCGGCGGGATTTGCCCCGCGGAAAAATGAACCCGGTGGGTGGCGCCGGCACAGCGCCCGGAAAGGGCAACGACACCGCAAAGGCGCCATGCATCGACGACGAACGCCGCACCACATTGGCGCGCGCCGGGGTCTGCGTGGCGATGATGCACCGCGAGGCAGCGCGCGAGATACACGGATTGACGGCGCGCGACGGGCGCGCCCGCCGGGCGGCACACGTCGTATCAGCATCGGGGGCGACAGGACTGGCGGCGACAGCACCGGGGACGGCATCCGGCACCGCACGCATCGGCGCTACGGGAAGCCCCGCGGCGATGCGCGCCATGATGGCGGCGAACTCCCGCCCGAACCGCCGCATCTGCGCCTCAAAGGCGCGGCCGCCGGGGAACCAGCGCCACAGCCAGGCCCGGCCGAGAATGGCGGAAAGCAAAACGCCGACGACCTCCGCCAGCAGCAACGCGGGATGCGGTGCTTCCGGGCAGGGGGCGGGGGAGGGAGGGGCGGTGCTCATGGCGGTAGATATAGGACAGGCGATCTTGGGATACAAGACAATTTTCACGAAAATCGGACAAAAAGCCCACATTCTTGCGCCGGAGCCACGGCGGCGAGGCGGGCGCGGATGGCGTCGAGGCGTGGGCCCTGGCGGCATTGCGGGGCGCAGGCCTGCGCCAGCCAGAGGTCGTTGGCGGTGGCTGGGGTGAAATCGGGGTGGGCGGTGATGACGGGGCCGTTGTCGAAATCACAGCGGTTGCCGGTGTCGAGATAGGACTCCGCCTGGGCGCCCTCGGCGAGAACGACATCGTGCTGCGGGAGTTCGAGGTGCCAGTAGGTCACGCGCCCGCACGGCTCCCGCGCGATGCTGTCACCATTGACCAGCAACCCAGCGGGGATCAGCACCCCGTCGAGATACAGCGCGTGTTCGGGGCTGACCCGGAGGTCGCGGGTTGGCACCCCCTCGCCGAGGGCGCCGGCGCGGATGCGGATGGGCCAGACGGATTCTGGCGCGGGGTGGCGGCGGCAATCTACGCGGCGATGGCCGATCCACTGGATGGGCACGTGGCCGCCGAAGGCTGAGACGACGTGGTCGCCGGGGCGGAGGTGCTCGATAGGGATTGGGCCGAAGGGGGTGGCGATGTTTGTGCCAGTGGTGAAGCAGGGGGCGGAATAAGCAATCGTCGTGACGGCAGTCTTGAAAGTGATGGTCGTGAAGGCGGGATCGGCATTGGTGGCCATCAGGCCCCAATGGTTCTCTACGGCCGCGCTATTCGTTAAGTCTTTATGGGGCTCGTCGATCGCCTCGAAAGCTCCGAAGGAGATGCCCTGGGCGTCGGCGATCGGCAGGAAGGACTGCCAATAGGCCTGCATGTTGGCGAGGCTGGGGACGGCGGTCTGCTGCGGATTGGTGAAGACGCCGGATGTCGTACTGCCACCCGCCGAAGGCCAGCCGGTTTCGCTGATGACAACGGGCTTGCCGGGATAGAGCGAGACCAGTTTCTGGTAGATCTGCGTGACATAGGCAGCGGCGTTGTCGAGGGATATGCCGTCCCAATAGGCGTTGACATTTACAAAAATAAAATCGACCGCGGGGCTGTTGCCTAGATCAGTAGCCACGTAATAATTTGCATTGCTAGGATTATAGGAGAAATCTACCTTGCTGTAGTCGGACGGGTTGTTTTTCAAATACATGTATTGCCCGTCATAGGTCTCGGCAGTGGTGAATTTCAGCGCCGCTGCGACGGACGGTAGCAGGTGAGCCTCCACGTAGTTGATGGCATTGACGACATTGACGGCATTCCAATGCTGTCCGATGACCGCCTCGCTGCCGACAACGACGAACGGGATCATCGGAAGGTCCGCAGTGGGAAGGTTATCGAGTGTCGTGACGAGGCCGTTGAGCACGGACATGATGGCGGGGTTGGCCAGGATGTCCGCCCAGCTGGCGTTTGGCGAAGACGCGGGGAGGTAGGCGGAGGGTATAACGCTGAGGCCATCATGCTGGATGGCGTAATCGATCAAGGCGCCTTGCTGATCGTCGGTCGAGTACAGCCGCAGCGTTGTCGCGAAGTGGCTACTGGCGATGAAATCGACCTGGCTTTCCATTTGCGACAACGATGGTGGGCTGAAGCCGATGGGGTCGCCAGGGGATTGGTTTGACTGGGTGTAGGGGCCGAAGTCTGCAATGCGGTATATCGTGCTCGCAGGTCCGGGACCGGCGAGACCGGCAGTTGCGGCGGCGCCTTGGGTCGAGGCAAGACCCTTGGCCACCGGCGCCATGGCTATCGGGCTGAATGCCCCGCTCCATGAGGGGTCGTCGAGTGTATCGGCGGGGACAGTGTCCGGTCTGCCGATGACGATGTTGTTGAGCGGGGCGCTGATGGTGATGCCATCGACGATGTCTGCCGGTGCGTCCGTGGTGGGAAGCGGCGACCGGTTGGTGGCGGCGCTCCAGGTGCCACGGTGTAACGATTTCCAGGTCTGGTTGCTCATTTTAGCCCCCGTTCGGCTTCGCGCCGTTGGGGGCGAGTATCGTGGATCTTTGATTGTTTTGCAAAAAAAACAGTGGGGCGGGGAGCTTCCGGGCTGTGGGTTCTTCGTGGGGCTCCACCCTCACCCCGGCCCTCTCCCGCAAACGCGGGGGAGGGGGAAGGAAGTGGAAAAAAGTTTTTTGCTCCTTTTTTTCAAAAAAGGAGTGCTTGCTTACCCTCTCTCTGCGGCCGCCCGAAGCAGTGGGCTTCCAGTGCGGCGCAGTTCGCCGGCGTCAGGGCGTCGATCCCGCTAGTGCTGGATGGAACGAAAATCTAGGCCCATGCCAGCCGTCACAGCGCGCTGTCGTATGGACTCTCGTGACCATGGCCTGGAACATCGATGGATGTTCTTCCTGGTGGGCGCGATCCGGGCCAGACCGTGCCATCCGCGCCCCCCCCTTCCTCCTCAGAACCGCGCCCGCAGCCCAACCAGCGCCGAGGTTCCCGGCGTCTGGAACCCGTTGGCCGGTTCGAAGCGCGAATTGCCGAGATTGCGGCCGATCGCGAACAGGGTGAAGCGCTCGTCGAGCACGTAGCTCGCGGTGAGGTTCATGATGGTGCCGGGATGCGCCCGGCCGACGCCGGTGGGGAAGCCGTTGTCGTCGCTCAGGAAATCCTGGAAGGCACCAGTATAGATGATCTCCGGCGCCACCGTGAGGCCGGGCAGGGGAGTGGCGCGCAGCGTGAGGCTCGCCTGGTCGCGCGGGCGGCGCAGCAGAGCGGCGCCGGTGCCGAGGTCACGGGTTTCGGTGCGGGTGAAGTCGAGCATCGCCTCCAGCCATTCCGCCGGGCGCAGCGTCAGGCTGGTTTCGAAGCCCTGGGTGCTCGCGCGATCGACGTTCTGACTGGTCGCGCTGGTGAAGCCGGGGCCGTAGACGATCTGGATCAGGTTGTTGATGCGGTTTTTGAAGTAGGTGATTTCGAAGCTTGCCGGCTTGCGTTTGGCGCCGGGAACATCGATCGCCCAGCCGATCTCGTAACCCTCGGAGCGCTCGGGTTTGAGGGCGGCATTGCCGACATAGCCGGAGGTATCGGCACCGAACAGGTCGTAGAGCGATGGGGCACGGAACGCGGTGCCATAGGAGAGCTTGGCGCGGGACCACGCCTCGGGGATGGCGAACACCGCGCCGGCCCGCCAGGTGACGGCGGCGCCGCCGTATTTGGCGTCCTCGGCGCGGATATCGGCCGTCAGCGACAGGCGCTGCCACAGCGTGGTCTGCCCGCCGAGATGCCCGGCGTTCGATGTGGCGCTTGCCCGGGTGGTGTTCTGGTAGGGGAAGCCGCCGAAATTGGCGACGAGAGCGGAATGGGCCGTATCGATCGTCCGGCTGGCGCCGAAGATCACCGCGCCGCCGCTCGCTGGGCCGGTATCGCTGAGATGGATGGTGTTGTCCCAGCGCAGGTCACTGCGGCGGCCGTGATAGCGGGTGTCGGAGCTGGTGGCATTGGGGTCGGCGGCTTCGAGCGGCTGGCGGTAGTGGCGATCGGTGTTGAGCTGGCCGATGCCGAGCGTGGTCTGCCAGGCGCCGTCGAACAGCAAATGGGTGAGCGCGAAACGCCCGCTCACGGTGGTGTCGAAGCCGCGATACGAATTGGCGTCATAGGCGGGGAAGCCCAGCGAATCGAGCAGGAAGGTCGCCGAGCGGCCGCGCAGGAAGGCGGTGGCGCGGGTTTCCTCGGTGAGCTCGGCGCCGATGTTGATGGTCGCGGTAGCGGAGCGGTAGGGGTTGCGGGCACCGGTGTAGATGCTCTGCCGGCGCGGTGTGGTGTCGAAGCCGGCCTCGTCGCGGGCTTCGGCGGCGAGGCTGTAGTCGAACCGCCCGGTCGAGCCCGAGAGCGTGGCGGCGGCACGCGCCTGGGCGGGCAGGCCGGCGGCGATCTCCGCCGTGCCTTGTGGCGCTCCAAGGCCGCGGCGGCTGATGAGGTTGACCACGCCGCCGATCGCGCCCGAGCCGTAGAGGCTCGACATCGGGCCACGGATCACCTCGATCCGCTCGACATCGGCGAGGCTGTCGACGCCGAAGTTGAACAGCCCGCCGGGGTCCGAGGGGTCGTTCACCGGCACCCCATCGCGCAGCACCAGGACGTGGTTGGAATTGGTGCCGCGGATGAACAGGCTGGCATTCCCGCCATTGCCGCCGGATTGCACGATGCGCACGCCGGGCACGGTGGCCAGCGCCTCGGTGAGGGTGGAGTAGCCCGACGCCTCGATGGCGGCGCGGTCGATCACCGTGACCCCGGCGGGGATGCGCTCGATCAGCGTCGGCACCCGGGTCGCGGTGACGACGACGTCGGGCAAGGTGGGGCTCTGGGCCAGGGCGGCGATGGGAACAAGGGCAGTCAGCAACAGCATGCGGCGCATGCGCGGTCCTCCAGGCTGGGCGGCGCACGGCCGTCCCATGGCAAAAGCGATTGCCGCCTGCGGGTCTTTCTCCCGTTGCGCCGGTGCACCCCGCCCGTCGCGCGCGAACACTCTCGACGCCGGCCGGTCTCCTGGCTCGCGAAGCGGGGAACCGGTGGTTCCCGTGCCGCCCCCGCCTTCTCGGCCCGCTCGGGCCAATGGCTTGATGGGGGCGAACGATCTTCGCCTACAGTTGCGGGGGCAGCCGCGGAAACCGGTTGCCCGGCGCCGCATTCCCGTTTCAGCCCTTGCGGGCCACCGTCGTCTGCGGCCAGCCTAGCCGCTGCGGCGCCCGCTGGAAAGCGCGGTTGTGCAGGTCGCCATGCGCCGGCCGCGCTTGAAGCGGGGGGATGACCGGCGCAATGTTGCACTTCGATATATTGGCGGGGCGGCCCCATGGCGAACAAGGCGATGACCAAGACCCAGGCATTGGCAAAGGCGAAGGACCTCCTCGCCCGGGTGCCGATGATCGACGGGCACAACGACCTCCCCTGGGTGATCCGCCAGCGCACCGGCGCCAAGGGGGACGTCGCCGGCTACGATCTCCGCCAGCTGCATAACGACGGCGACACCGACATCCCCCGCCTGCGCAAGGGCCAGGTTTCCGGCCAGGTGTTCGCCGCCTTCATCCCGTCCGACATCCCGCATCCCGGCCGTGCCACCCTCGAACAGCTCGACATCATCCGCCGCATCACCGAGACCTACCCCGACACCTTCGCCCCGGTGCTGAAGGCGGCCGATTTCGCCCGCGCCCGCCGCCAGGGCAAGATCGCGGTGATGATGTCGGTCGAAGGTGGCGTGGGGCTGGAGAACAGCCTCGCCCCCTTGCGCGTGTGGCACGCCATGGGCGCACGGCTGATGACGCTGTGCCACAACGGCACGCTCGACTGGTGCGACAGCGCCACCGACGAGGCGCGCCACGACGGGTTGACGGCATTCGGGCGCGCGGTGGTCGGCGAGCTCAACCGGCTCGGCATGATCATCGACTGCGCCCATGTCTCCCCCGCCGTGATGCATCACGTGCTGGACGACAGCACCGCGCCGATCGTGTTCTCCCACTCCAACGCGCGCGCGCTGTGCAACCATCCGCGCAACGTGCCCGATGACGTGCTGGACCGCGTGCCGGCCAATGGCGGGCTGGTGATGGCGACCTTCATCCCCGACTTTCTCAACCCCGACGTGCATGCCTGGATGGAACCGGTGCGCAAGGCGCTGGCCAACGACTTCGGCACCAGCAGGATGGAGGCCATCCGCGCCCGCGAGATGACCCACGGCCCCTGCCCGAAGGCGACGCTGGATCACGTGGTCACCCACCTCGAATACCTCGCCAACCGCGTGGGCGTCGCGCATCTCGGCATCGGGTCTGACTTCTTCGGCGTCCCCACCATGCCGGTCGGGCTGGAGGACGTCTCGCGCTTCCCTTATCTGATCGCCGAACTGCTGCGGCGGGGCTGGTCGGAGAAAGCGGTGATCGGCGTCGCCGGCGGCAATTTCGTGCGCATCTTCAAGGCGGTGGAGGGTGAAGGCGTGCGGCTGCGCAAGGGCCGGC